>JAYURK010000086.1:0-46206 GCA_043756235.1 Ferruginibacter sp.
ACATTAATGTAGTTGTTCATGTAATGATGCCAGAACCCCGGAAGTTTTACCAACTGGAAGAAATGTGGAGCGATGCATCTGTGATTGAACACGAAGGATAAAAAATGATCGGGCAGTTACCGGATTAAAACAATACTAAAACACAAACGTCTATTGTTAAAAGCATAAAGCAATAGTTAAGATAAGTACCCAACATAATGGCACAAAAAAATATGAATCAGCAAGAAAGCAACAGGAAAGCAAATCCTGACAACATACCTCCAAAAGGAGATGATAAGAAAAAACCCCGGTTTAATATTTACTGGATATACGGAATTATTTTTCTCGTTATCATCGGGTTTAATTTTTTTCGTAACGTAAACAGCAGCGGTGTTGTAACCGATCAGCAAAAGTTTTACGAAATGGTAGAGCGGGGTGATGTGGTTAAGATGAAGACCATCCGTAATAAAAAAATTGTACGGGTTTTTATTAATAAAGACAGTTTAAATGCCAAAGCAGTTTTTTATAAGCAGAAGCTTAATGTGAAACCTGATGATAAAAATTATGAAGTAGCCGTAGCGGTAAAGGCCGACCAGCCCCAATTATTCTTCAGTATTGTTGATGATAAAACATTTGCTACACAAATGGCCGAATTTTATAAAAATAATCCGGCTGTAAAACAAATACCCGACTCACCGGATGAAGAAGGTGAAATTTTTGGGCAGCTTATTCAAACCTTATTACCCATTTTATTAATTGTTCTGCTCTTTATTATGATGATGCGTAAGGTAGGCGGGCCGGGCGGCGGCGGCGGTGCAGGCGGCATTTTCAGCATTGGAAAATCTAAGGCAACCTTATTTGAAAAAGGCACCAGGGTAAATATAAACTTTGGAGATGTGGCAGGCCTTGATGAAGCAAAAGTGGAAGTGATGGAAATTGTTGACTTCTTAAAAAATCCAAAAAAATATACAGCCCTTGGTGGTAAAATTCCAAAAGGGGCATTATTAGTTGGCCCTCCCGGTACAGGTAAAACGCTTTTAGCCAAAGCTGTAGCCGGCGAAGCACAGGTACCTTTTTTTAGTTTAAGCGGAAGTGATTTTGTAGAAATGTTTGTGGGTGTGGGTGCCAGCCGTGTAAGGGATTTATTTAAACAGGCAAGAGAAAAAGCACCTTGTATTATTTTTATAGATGAAATTGATGCTATAGGAAGGGCAAGAGGAAAAAATGTGATGATGAGCAATGATGAAAGAGAAAATACCTTAAACCAATTGCTGGTAGAAATGGATGGTTTTGGTACCGATTTAGGTATTATAATTTTAGCCGCTACCAACAGGCCAGATGTGCTGGACAGCGCATTATTACGTCCGGGAAGATTTGACAGGCAGATAACCATTGACCGTCCGGATCTGGTGGGAAGAGAGGCTATTTTTAAAGTGCATTTGCAACCTATAAAAATTTCTCAAACATTAGATATTCATAAACTGGCCGAACAAACACCGGGCTTTGCCGGTGCAGATATTGCCAATGTATGTAACGAAGCCGCATTAATTGCTGCAAGAAAAAATAAAGAAGCCGTGGACATGAGCGATTTTCAGGATGCTATTGACAGGGTTATTGGCGGCTTGGAAAAAAGAAATAAAATTATTTCTCCGGAAGAAAAAGAAATTATTGCTTACCACGAAGCTGGCCACGCAATTTGTGGCTGGTATTTAGAACATGCGTATCCATTATTAAAAGTTACGGTGGTGCCTAGAGGAAGTGCTGCGTTAGGTTACGCACAATACACTCCAAAAGAACAATACCTGTACAATACCGATCAATTGATGGATCAAATTTGTATGACGCTGGGTGGCAGGGCAAGTGAAGATATTTTCTTTGGAAAAATAAGCACCGGTGCAAGCAACGATCTGCAGCAGATTACAAAAATTGCTTACAGTATGATTACCGTTTATGGTATGAATGATAAAGTGGGTAACATCAGTTACTACGATCCCAGCCAGGAAAATATGTTTACAAAACCTTTTAGTGAAGAAACGGGTAAGATGATTGATGAAGAAGTGCGTAAATTAATTGACAACGCTTACCAGATTACTAAAAAACTTTTGATTGAAAAAAAGGGCGATGTAGAAAAACTGGCAAAAGAATTATTGAAAAAAGAAGTATTGTTTAAAAGTGATGTGGAAGCATTGATTGGTAAAAGGCCTTACGAAGAAAAGAAAACCCTGGACATAAAAGAAGAAGATAAAATAGCCGACGAGCCTTTAACCACTATTCCGGAAGAATTAAAAAATCCGCCACAAATTTAACACCATGGCAATATCTGCGGCAAAAGAAAACATTTTAAAAAAAATACGGCAGGCACTGAGTAATCCGGTGCCTTTGCCTTTTCCGCAAAGCGAAGGTAACCACTCTATTTTTTTAGCGCCGCCCGACGATTTGGAAGTTGTATTTGCTGAAGAATTTGTACATCTGCAGGGCAAGTTTGCTTTTTGTACTGGCGAAGAAGATATGCTGCAGCAAATTGAAAAATTGATTGCTGAAAAGGAATGGACAAAAATTTATTGCAACGAAGATAAATGGAATGCTGCTTTCAGTAACACCATCAATCTTGCCGGCTGCGATGCATCCATTACCGGTTGCGAATTTTTAGTTGCCCGTACAGGCACCATTGTAATGAGTGCTGCACAGCAAAGCGGGCGAACGGTAAGTGTATATGCTCCCATCCATATTTGCATTGCATACACCAATCAATTAGTGTACGATATTAAAGATGCTTTGCAAATGCTTAAAGAAAAATATGCCGGCAATATTCCTTCTTTAATAACATTTGCCAGTGGCCCCAGCCGCACTGCCGATATTGAAAAAACTTTGGTTACCGGTGTACACGGCCCTAAAGAAGTGTATTGTTTTTTGGTAGATGCTCCCTGATAAAATTTGTATATTTGGTAAATGAACAATTCAAAAACATACCGCATAGTTTTACATAAAGAACCGGAAGGAACTTATACAGCAGTTGTACCTGCGTTACCGGGTTGTATTACCTGGGGCGAAAATATTGAGCATGCAATGGAAATGGCGAAAGAAGCTATTATTGGTTACATAGAAGTTTTGCAGGCAGAAGGTGAACCGGTACCTGATGATAATGAAACATTAGAATACTCATTGCAACTGACCGCATAAAATATCCGGTACTTCTGGGTACTGGAGTTTTTGAAATCTCTATTATTGATTCTACTTTAGTTTCATGAATCAAAGCCCGCAACATTTAATAAAATTACTGGAGTCAAAAGGCTTTAGCTTAAAAAGAATCACCGGAAGTCATCATATATTTTTTCATAGAGCCTTAAAAAACTGTAGTGGTTCCGGTACATGGTAAAAAAGATATTCCTAACGGAACGTTTTTAAGTATTATTAAACAGGCAGGCATTTCAAAAGAAGAAATTTAAATCATGAATAACGAAAAATATCAACTGTTTGTTTACGGTTCTCTCCGCAGTGGTTTTCACCATGCGGCTTATCATTACCTTTCTAAATATTTTAATTTAATAGGTGAAGCAGTAGTAAAAGGAAAATTGTATAATGCAGGCGATTACCCCGTTGCCAAACCAACTGAAGAAGAAAAATTTATCATTGGAGAATTATATGCCATTAATAATGCTGAGGAGTTTGATTATGCTATCGGCCAGCTAGATGATTACGAAGGTTTATTTCCCGAAGAGGGCGAGCTGCCATTATATAAAAGAGAAACCGTAACTGTAATTTTAAATAATCAAAAGCATGCCGCCTGGATATATTGGTTTAATGGCGATGTGCATGGCCTGGAAGAAATTGCATCAGGCGACGTATTACAATATATGCAGGAGAAAAATAAATAGAAGCTTGTTTGCGGGCAACCAACACAATCTTATCCTCATACAAAATTTGTATATTTGATTATCACTAATATTTAAATTTATGACGGAAGTGATTTTTTTGATAGAAGAGGCACTGGAGGGTGGTTATACCGCCCGTGCGTTAGGTGAAGGCATTTTTACTGAAGCAGAAACATTAGAGGAGCTGAGAAAAAATATAAAAGAAGCTGTTGATTGTTTTTATGATGAAGAAGATAAAAATAAACCCAAATTAATTCGGCTGCATTTAGTTAAAGAAGAATTAATAACATTATGAAATTGCCGAGAGACATTAATGCCGCAGCATTAATAAAAGCATTACAAAAATTTGGTTATGCAGTTTCACGACAAAAGGGTAGCCATATTAGATTAACCACTACACTTAATGGTACACACCACATAACAATCCCAAATCACAATCCTCTAAAATTAGGCACACTGTCATCGATAATAAATGAAGTTGCATTACATACAGGTAAAAGCAAAGACGAAATTGCTGACCAACTATTTTAGACCTCAATATTTTTCTATTGATAAAGATTGACCCACATAAAAAAATTTACTTCCTTTCCGATTTTCATCTTGGTGCTCCCAATGCAGCTGATAGCTTAATAAGAGAAAAAAAAGCAGTTGCATTTTTGGATGAAATAAAAACAACTGCTGCACAAATTTTTATAGTTGGCGACCTGTTCGATTTTTGGTACGAATACAAAACTGTTGTTCCCAAAGGCTATGTGCGTATTTTAGGAAAGCTTGCCGAACTTACCGATAGCGGTATTCCCATTCATTTTTTTGTGGGCAATCACGATATGTGGATGAGCAATTATTTTCAAACAGAACTTAATATACCTGTTTATTTTGAACCTGCCCCCTTTGAATTTAATGGTAAAAAATTTTTAATAGGCCATGGCGATGGACTTGGCCCCGGCGACCATGGATACAAATTGATGAAAAAAATTTTCAGAAACAAAATCTGCCAATGGTTATTTGGCATATTGCCACCGCTAATTGGTATGGGCATTGCCAATTATTTAAGCCGCCGAAGCCGGGCACAGGCAACGCCAACAGAAGAAGAATTTTTAGGCCCCGATAAAGAGTGGCTTATTATTTACAGCAAAGAAATTTTGCAGCAACAACACTTTGATTATTTTATTTTTGGCCACCGCCATTTACCCATAAACTTTAACTTATCGGCAAGCAGCCTTTATATTAACTTAGGCGACTGGATAAAGTATTTTAGTTATGCGGTTTTTGATGGGGAGCAGCTGGAGTTGAAGTATTATGAACCCCAGCCCCTCCTATCCTCCCCAGGGGGGAGGGACATTGAGGAAAAGGAAGCGAAAGATTGAATTTTAATTATAAAAGTTTGCAAAATATAAAAAAGATATTACTCTCCTTTCTTTGTTGCTGTGCTGCAATGGCAACTAATGCGCAAAGCGATACTGCGTTTTCATTTTTAAAAATCATCAAAGGTAATTTTACCGATTTTAAAGTTGATAATCTTGATAATATTTATCTTATAACACCCGGTGATCAATTAAAAAAATTTAACAGCAAAGGTGATTCTGTTGGCGTATTTAATGATGTAAAAAGATATGGCAGCATACATTCAATTGATGTTACCAACCCATTGAAGGTTTTACTGTACTACAAAAATTTTGCAACAGTAGTGGTGCTGGACAGGTTTTTAAACATCCGTAATACCATTAATTTTAGAAAAAAAAATATTTTTACCGTTCAGGCAATTGCCACCTCGTACGATAATAATATTTGGCTGTTTGATGAGCAGGATTATAAACTAAAAAAAATAAATGAAGAAGGAAAGTTGCTGCAGGAAACTACCGATTTTCGTATGCTTTTTGATTCTATCCCCTCACCTGCGCAATTAACCGATAAAGAGAATTTTGTTTACCTGTACGATGCAGAAAAAGGATTTTACATTTTTGATTATTATGGCAGTTTTAAAAACCGGTTGCCTTTTTTGGGCTGGAGCAATACCGCCGTATCCGAAAAAAATATGTATGGTTTTAAAAATAATAAATTGTACAGTTACGAGTTAAACTCATTAAGTTTAAAAGAATATAATTTGCCTGCAATTTTTGCAAACCAATCTGCCATTAAAGCCATAAATGGAAAAGTATATTTATTAAAAGCCGATGGCATTTATGTTTACCACGTAAAATAATTGCGTAGCCACAGCCTCCATTTTATATTTGCTGCCGCACCAAAAAAGTTTCCTGTTTTATGTTTCAACGCTTTACCATAATTTTATTGCATGGATTTTTTAGATGATGTTTTGCTGGACAACAGTATAAAGAGTTACTTTATTGTGGGCAGTACACTTTTAGTAATGCTGATATTAAAAAAATATTTCAGCAGGTATATTGCAGCACTGTTATACCGGTTGCTGCACCGTATTTGGAAAAATGTGGCTAAGCAAAATTTTACAGATCTGGTAGTGGAACCTTTAGAATGGTTACTCTTTATTTTAATTGCTGTATTTGCAATTGATAAATTAAATTTTCCTTCCGCCTGGCAGTATAAAATTTACGGGCATGGTATTGATGATATTTTGGCAAGGCTGGGTATTGCCATCATCATCACATCATTTACCTGGTTTTTATTAAGGGTAATAGATTTTATTGCGCTGGTGCTGGAGCACAGGGCCTCGGCAACTGCTGATAAAACAGATGATCAGCTGGTAATTTTTTTCAGAGATTTTTTAAAAGTTATTATTGTTATTATAGGATTATTGCTGTTGATTAAAGCAGCCTTTAACCAGGCCATTGGCAATTTATTAACCAGCTTAAGTATTGTAGGCGCTGCTGTTGCTTTGGCTGCAAAAGAAAGTCTTGAAAATTTAATTGCCTCTTTTGTAATTTTCTTTGATAAACCTTTTACCGCCGGCGATACCGTTAAAGTAAATAATGTAACCGGCACAGTAGAAAAAATTGGTTTACGCAGTACAAGGATACGCACGGCAGATAAAACTTTAGTAACGGTGCCCAATAAACAAATGGTAGACAGTGTAGTTGATAACTGGAGCATGCGTACCCACCGCCGTGCCGAAATAAAATTAGAACTATCCCCTGCCACTACAGCCGCTGCGGCAGAAAAATGTATTGAGGCAATAAAAAAATCATTAGGCTCCAATAAGTCTTTTACAACTTCCAATGTTTTTTTAACAGAAGTAAATAAAACCGGGATTATAATTATTGCAGAATTTTTTACACCACCCATTGATTTGGATGACTTCAACAACCTGAAAGAACAGGTAAACATAGCGGTAAAAAAAATACTGGAAGATCATAATGCAGTTATGGCAAATGCAGCAGTTGCACACAACCTTTTCAATCAGCCGGAGCCATTGCCGCCCACTAAAGAATAGAAGTCCATTTTTGCTCCTCTTCTATTGCAGCCATACGTTTCTTTTTTAACTGTGCCGGAATTTGCCCTGTAAACAGTAAAGTAACTATAGCAATTAAATAGGCTAAAAGCACTAACAGCAACAAAGAAAATATATTAGATAATAAAACCAGCGCCGCCATTATAAAAATTAAAACGGTACCTATAAACAGTAACCTTAAAGCATCTGTGGATTTTTTCATCAGCAGCACAAAACCGGCAATGCATACCATATAGGTTGCAATAACAGAAAAAGGAATCCAGTGGGCCGTCATCACCATTACCATTTGTATAAGGCAGGTTATTGAAATCATTACGCCAAACAAACCTGCGTTTTCGCAAAAACTTTCCTGTTGCTTTGTAAGAAATTCCATATTTATTTTAGAGTGTGTTTAAAATATCTGCCAGCTCTTTATCCCACTTCCCGGTTTTACCATACTCTACAACACGGCCTGCTTCTTTTCCATCTTTCATAATAATTATAGTGGGTACATTTATAATTTTAAAGGCATCGGCAATACTTGCTAAAGATTTTTTTTGCCGGTTAACACCAAAAAAAGTGATGGCGGTGTCTTTTACGCCACTCTTCTCCTGCAAAGTAAAAAATTTAGGCAATATAAATTGAGTATCCTCACACCAGGTGCCGCCAAATACCACAAACTGCACGCTGTTTTTTTTTCTTTCAAAGGCTGAAACTATTGCAGTATCTGGCCGGTAACTGGCTGCGCTGCTGTTGTACCATTTATAGCTGGCATCATTCTGTACTGTATATTTATTGATGATGCCCCTGAGTATATGTTCATTTGGATGATTTTCATCTTTTAAAATTTCATACTGGGCCTGGGCTGTTGCGTTACTGCTTACCATAGTGCAAAAAAATATCAGGGCTATAAATTTCATGGGTACAAATATTTTATGGAAATTATCAATATCCTAAAGTTCTGGCTAAAATTTATTTTGCAAAAAATAATTTTGTTAACAACGGGTTATAGCATTTTACAAATTAGCTTTCAGTTCATTTAAAAAACCTTTCAATTTTTTAAGCGATTCTATCATAGCAAATTTTTCATTTGCCTTTTTATTATTTTTTAAAAAATCTTTAGCGCCTTCAAGGGTATACTTTCTTTCTCTTAATAAATGATAGATCAGTTTTAAATTCTTTACGTCTTCGGGCCTGAACAATCTGTCGCCTTTACCATTTTTTTTGGGTTTTAAAATATCAAATTCATTTTCCCAAAAACGAATCAGGCTCTGGTTAACTTTAAACATGGTGGCCACTGTACCAATAGGATAATACATTTTTTCAAAAAGCACTTCATCATCGGGCACTTCAATAAGGTCGGCACCGCTTTCTGAATCTTTTAAACTCATGCGGCCACGGGTTGCCTTCTTGTTATGCTGCTTCTTAGGTATTTGCTGTACAGTTTCAAGTTCAGTTAAATCAACAATGTTTTCATTTATGGCAATACTGGTATCCTGCATTATCACTGCAGCTTTTTCGGCAACCGGTGTAACTGCTTTAGTTTCGCTAATATCCGCAGCAGGCAAGTTGTCAAAATCAAATGCTATTTGTTTATTTTCGGCCATATTTTTTTAAACCAGTTCATTAAAAATTAATCAAAACTTTTTGCACTTCCGGTTGCTGCAATTTTTAATACCCTGTCGTATTGTTCTGCGTTTAAATCATTAAAGAAAAAGTACACAGGGTCAACAGGCCTTCCATTAATATGTACTTCATAATGGCAATGCGGCCCCGTGCTAGCGCCGGTGCTTCCTACCCATCCAATTATTTCGCCACGTTTTACACGCTGGCCTGCCCTTACTTTTATGCGTACCATGTGCAGGTAAATGGTTTCGTACCCGTAACCATGATTAATTTTTACATGGTTACCCGTGCCGGTGCCCGGCCCTGAGGTAGTAATGCTGCCATCGCCGGTTGCATAAATGGGTGTACCCTGCGGTGCTGTAAAATCTAATCCACTGTGCATTTTTGCAATACCATAAATAGGGTGTATCCGCATACCAAAACCACTGGCAATCCTGTTGAGTTCCTTATTGCTTACCGGCTGTATGGCAGGTATGCTGGCCAGTTTATTTTCCTGGTTATTAATTAGTTTTTCAATAGCGCTATAACTATCAAACTGGTAAGTAATTCGGGCCGTAATATTATTGAGCGTTTTTGCAATGTCGGTACCCAACTCCTCTTCATGCTTTAAATTAATTTTTGCCAGCTCTTTTTTCTGTTCAATCATTTTTGTTCGGGCACTGTCGCTTAAAGGGTTGGCTTCAAAAATAGAACGGTACACCTGGTTATCTCTTTTTTCCAGCTCGGCCATTTGCTGTTGCATGGTTTTAACCTTGGCATCTAATACGCTGAAATTCTCTTTTAAATTATCGTACTTAAGTTTGGTTTCTTTATCGGTAGCCTTGGGTAAAAATTTATTGTAAATGCTGATAATAATAAGACTGCTAACTGCCAAAGCCGAAAGAAAACCAAATAACCGCAACAACTTTACCCTAAAAGGTGTAACCAGTTTTTCGTACCGGAGGGTATTGGTGTTATAGAAATATTTTATTTTCTTCATAAGCCCCTATCTCCGCCGCGGCGGATGAAATGTTTGAGATGATATTTTATTTTTGGGTTACAATCTTTAAAATCTCTATTGGACTGCATTGGCACTCTTCAACTGTATCTCTCTATTCATCTTTAATCATGTTATGCTCCTGCCGCCACAATCTTCTGCATAGTTCTCCGCCGAGGCGGAGCGGGGGGCTAGGTCTTTTTTCTTTACCTTTGCCACCGCTACAAATATAGCCCGATACATAACAAAAATCAACCCAAATAAATAGTTTTAATATGATGACAAGCGCCGGGATACGACAGCAATTCCTCGACTTTTTTAAATCTAAAGGCCACACCATAGTACCATCGGCACCCGTTGTTATTAAAAACGACCCTACACTTTTGTTTACCAATGCCGGCATGAACCAGTTTAAAGATTATTTTCTCGGCAATAAAACCGCACCCAACCCAAGGGTAACCGATACACAAAAATGTTTACGGGTTAGCGGCAAACATAACGATTTGGAAGAAGTGGGTGTAGATACATACCATCATACTTTATTTGAAATGCTGGGCAACTGGAGCTTTGGCGACTATTTTAAAAAAGAAGCCATTGCCTGGAGCTGGGAACTTTTGACCAATGTTTATAAATTAGATAAAGACCGTTTATACGTAAGCATTTTTGAAGGCGATGTAAAAGAAGGCCTGCCCAAAGATGAAGAAGCTTTTAACGAATGGAAAAAAGTTATTGCCGAAGACCGCATTTTACTCGGTAATAAAAAAGATAATTTTTGGGAGATGGGAGATACAGGACCCTGCGGCCCCTGCACCGAAATACATGTGGATTGCAGAACCGATGAAGAAAGAAAAGCAGTGGATGGAAGTACATTGGTAAATAACGATCATCCGCAGGTAATAGAGATATGGAATAATGTATTCATTCAATTCAACAGAAAAAAAGATGGCAGCTTAGAACCATTACCCTCAAAACATGTAGATACCGGAATGGGTTTTGAAAGATTAACAAGGGTTATCCAACAAAAGCAAAGTAATTACGATACAGATATTTTTACAGGTACTATTGCTGAGATAAGTAAAAAGGTAAATAAAGTTTATAAAGCTGGTGACGATAAAGAGAGTATTGCGTTCAGAGTATTGGCAGATCATATCCGTGCTATAAGTTTTACAATTGCCGATGGACAATTGCCAAGTAACACCGGTGCAGGTTATGTGATACGCCGTATTCTTCGCCGTGCAGTTCGTTATTATTATTCTTATTTAGATTATAAACAACCATTATTACATCAATTGCTACCTGTTATTGCAAAGCAATTTGAGAATGTTTTTCCAGAGTTGATGCAGCAGTTGGATTTTGTGAGTAAGGTAATTAAAGAAGAGGAAGATGCTTTTTTGAGAACGTTATCAAATGGTTTAAAAACTATTGATGAAGTAATGAAGCAATCTCAGCAAACAAAAATAATCAGCGGTGCTGCTGCCTTTGAATTGCTTGACACTTTCGGTTTCCCCATTGATTTAACAAGATTAATTGCCTCTGAAAATAATTTATCTGTTGATGAAGCAGGTTTTGAAGCTGAAATGCAGCAACAAAAAAACCGCTCCCGTGCTGCAACTGCAATGGAAACCGAAGACTGGATTATTGTAAATGATATCGCTGCATCAAAATTTGTGGGTTATGATAGTTTAGAAACAAAAAGTAAAATTATCAAGTACAGAAAAGTGAGTGGCAAAGGAAAAGAATTATACCAGATAGTTTTAGATACTACGCCATTTTATGCCGAAAGTGGCGGGCAGGTCGGAGACTCTGGCACATTCACCATTCACCATTCACCATTCACCATTATTGATACCAAAAAAGAAAACGACCTCATCATTCATTTTGCAGAAACTATTCCTGCTGATTTAAGTGGTGAAGTAATTGCAAAAGTTGATGCTGCAAGAAGAAGAGAAATTACGGTTCACCATAGCGTAACGCATTTAATGCATGCTGCTCTACGCAATGTACTCGGCACACATGTAGCACAAAAAGGAAGTTTAGTAAATGAAGAACATTTGCGTTTTGATTTTAGTCACTTCGCAAAAATGACCGATGAAGAAATTAGTAAAGTAGAAAAGTTAGTGAACGAAAAAATAAGGGCTAACATTCCTGTTGTAATTAAAGAGATGAAAAAAGATGAAGCGGTAGCATTAGGTGCCATGGCTTTGTTTGGAGAAAAATATGGCGATGTAGTTAGAGTGGTAATGATGGACCCCAAATATTCCATTGAACTTTGTGGCGGTACGCATGTGGGCAGCACCGGCGAACTGGGTTTATTTAAAATAAAAAGCGAAGGTGCGGTGGCTGCAGGTGTAAGAAGAATAGAAGCGATATGCGGTGTAGCTGCAGAAAATTATATTAATGATCAATTAGAGCAAATTCGTGTAATACGTGAGGGACTTAAAAACCCGAAAGATATTGGCAAGTCAATTGAAAATTTACAAAACGACAATGCTTCTTTAAAAAAACATATTGAAGCTTTGGAAGCAAGGCAATTGGTAATTATAAGAAATGAATTGTTGCAGAAAGATGAGATCATCAACAACGTAACTTTTGTGGGAGATATTATTGAAGTTAGCAGCGCTGATGCGTTGAAGAAATTGTGTTTCGATTTAAAAAATAAATTGCACGATCATGTTGCTGTGCTTTGTGCTAATATTGATGGCAAACCATTTGTAGCCATTGGCATAAGCGACACCGTTGTAGCTGCAAAAAATTTAGATGCGGGAAAAATTATTAAAGAACATATTGCACCCTTAATAAAAGGCGGCGGCGGCGGACAAAAGAATTTAGCAACTGCCGGCGGGCAGGATGTAAGTAATTTAAAAGCGGTGATAGAAAAAGTGAAATCTTTATTGTAGCCGTAAGCTCCAGCTTACGGTATTAAAACGGATGGAAGCTGGAGCTTCCATGTACAACATGCATATCATCCTGCAAACTCCACGCTTAATACTTCGCCGCTTTACCGAAGCAGATGCACCGTTGTTGGTTAAACTCAACAGCAATCCCGAAGTTCTAAAATATTTACATGAGCCACCGCTGGCAACTGAAGAGCAGGCGCTGCATGTTTTAACCACCATCATCTTACCACAATACAAAAATAATTTAGGCCGCTGGGCAATGCATTTAAAAACAACCAATGAATTTATTGGCTGGTGCGGTTTAAAGTATTTAGCCGAGCCTGATGAAATTGATTTAGGTTACCGGTTGATGCAAAATTTTTGGGGTAATGGTTATGCATTTGAAGCCGCAAAATACACTGTAGATTATGGATTTAATCAGCTGCATTTAAAAACTATTGTTGGCCGGGCTCATGTACAAAATATTGCTTCTCTAAAAATTTTAGAAAAAATTGGTATGCAGTTTATAAAAGAAGAAGTGGTGGATGATTGCCCGTTAAAAACTTTTAGTATCACTAATGCTGGCTAAATACTCCCGCCAATTTCGCAGATAGCGCAGAAAAGCAATATTTTTTTTCATCAGCGACATCTGCGAAATCAGCGGGCAAATACTTCTTCTTCTAATCCGTGTAAATCTGTGTAATCTGTGGCTACCTTATTTTGCCAAAGGCAAATGCTGTCCTTCTGCATTTCAGTGGCAATTTCCAAAATTTTGTTAAAGCAAAAAAAATATCTCCGAAAAATTTCGTAATTCAAAAAATCAATCTACATTTGACCTACTAAACATTTCGTACAAAAATTAAAAAGTCATGAATAAGTTACTATTGTTTGCTGCTGTACTGGGTTTTACCACATCAAGCTACACCGCAGCTGCACAGGATGAAAAGCCCGAAGTAAAAGAAAGAAAAGAATTAAAAGAAAAAAAAGAACTGAAAGAAAAAAAAGAAGCCCAGGAAATTATCATTCGAAAAAAAGGGGATAACGACAGTAAATTAACGGTTGAAATAAAAGGTGATGCTGTTACCATCAACGGCAAACCCATCAGCGAATTTAAAGATGCGGATATAACCATCAATAAAAGAAATATCAGGATTTGGGATGGCCAGCGCAGTTTAACTTTTGCACCAAATGATATGGATGTATTTTTTAAAGGCCCATTAAATGGCAGCATGGCCGGTGGTAACAAAGCTTTTTTAGGTGTAACTTCTTCTGCCACCAACAGTGATGCTGATGAAGCTAAAAAAGATGGTGCCACAATTACCGAAGTATCAAAAGGCAGTGCAGCAGAAAAAGCTGGTTTAAAAAATGGCGATATTATTACGAGAATCAACAGCACAACCGTTGATGGACCGGAAGCTTTATCCGAAACTATCGGCAATTTTAAACCAAAGGATGAAATCACTATTCATTATAAAAGAGAAGGTAAAGAAAAATCTGCAAAAGCCGTATTAGGAGAATCTAAAACAAATATGTCTTTTAGTTTTACCTCCCCAAAAATTAACATGCGTTCTTTCTCCACGCCCGGTCGTCCAGGGGCACCACCAGAACTGCAAATGTGGAACGAAGATGGTTTTGAACCATTAGAGCGGATGAAAGAAATGGAAGGTTTTAAAATGTTTCCCCGCCAGCAAAAATTAGGTATTAAAATTCAGGATACCGAAGAAGGCAATGGTGTAAAAATTTTAGATACGGATAAAGATTCGCCTGCAGCAAAAGCTGGCTTACAAAAAGATGATGTGGTTACAGAAATAGGTGGTAAAAAAATTACTAATACAGATGAGGCAAGAGAGCAGTTAATGGAAAATGCAGAAAAATCATTGTACACCATTAAAGCAAAACGCAATGGAAAAGAAATGAGTTTCGATATTAAAATACTTAAAAAATTAAAGACTGCAAATTTATAAGGCTATTGAAAAACAATGTAAAAGCCCCACAAATTTGAGGGGCTTTTTTAATAAACTTTATTTTGCGCTAATAGCTTCTACTTTTCCTCTCCCCTTGGGGAGAGATAGAGAGGGGCTTTTTTACTTACCTTTGCCCCGTGAAAAATAATGATAAATACCAGGTGGTTATTGGTTTAGAAGTACATGCACAACTCTTAACAAAAAGTAAATTATTTTGTGGTGACAGTGCTGCTTTTGGTGGAGAACCCAACACACATATCAGTCCCATTACTTTGGCGCATCCGGGTACTTTACCCATGATGAACCGTAAAGCCATTGAATATGCCGTAACCTTAGGGCTGGCTTTACATTGCGATATAGAACAGCATAATTATTTTGCACGTAAAAATTATTTTTATCCCGATTTACCAAAAGGCTACCAGGTAAGCCAGCATACTACACCTATTTGTAAAAATGGTTTTGTAAAAATTAAAACTGCAGGTGGCGAAAGAAATATTTTACTCAACCGCATACATATGGAAGAAGATGCCGGAAAAAGTTTGCACGATGTGGATGAAAATTATACTTCGATTGATTTAAACCGTGCCGGTGTTTGCCTATTAGAAATTGTTAGCGAACCCGATATGCACAGCAGCGACGAAGCCTTTGCCTATATTACTGAATTAAGAAAATTAGTGCGCTGGTTAAATATTTGCGATGGCAATATGGAAGAAGGCAGTATGCGCTGCGATGCCAATATATCTATCCGCTTAAAAGGTGCAACAACATTAGGTACCCGGGTGGAAGTGAAAAATTTAAACAGCATACGCAATGTAAAAAAAGCGATAGAAATTGAAGTGGCCCGGCTTATAGAAATTACAGAAGCTGGTAATAAAATTATACAGGAAACCCGGAGCTTTGATGCCGATAATAACACCACATTTTCTTTACGAAGTAAAGAAGATGCCGATGATTACCGTTATTTTGCCGAGCCGGACCTTACCCCATTTTTTATTACCGATGAATTTTTGCAACAGATAAAAGAATCTATACCTGCCCTGCCCGAAACTTTGGAAAAAAAATACCAGGATGTTTTACATTTAACCCCTTACGACGCCAGTGTAATTTGCAGCGATAAAGACATGGTTGAATATTTTGAAAGCATTATAAATCATACTAACAATTATAAAGCCGCTGCAAATTGGTTACTCGGCCCGGTTAAAAGTCATCTAAACGACAATCAAAAAGATATTAAAGAGTTTATTTTACCTGCAGAAAAAGTTGCTGCCATCATACAATTGGTTGATGATGGAAAAGTAAATTTCACCAACGCATCCACAAAAATATTCAATGCTTTAATTACCGATCCCCAAAAAGAACCTTTGCAAATTGCAACAGCGCTTAATCTTTTACAGCAAAGCGACAGCAGTTCTGTAGAAAACTGGGTTGACGAAGCCATTGCAAAAATGCCCGATAAAGTGGCAGCATATAAAAGTGGCAAAAAAGGTTTGATAGGTTTATTTGCAGGTGAAGTAAAAAAAATAAGTAAGGGCACCGCAGATATGCAGGTGGTGAATAAATTATTAAGCGAAAAGCTTGGCTAATTTTCTGAGTGAGTCACCCCCAAAGGGTGACTCACTCAGAAAATTAGCTCCCATTATTTCAAAATTTCTTTTTCAATAAAAAATCTATAACAAAAAATAAAATGAAACAAATATTAACGCTCCTGTCAATTGCAGTTATTTTATTATCCTGTAATAATGAAAGTGAAAAAGGAAAATTTTCTGTAAACGGCCAACTAAAAAATGCACCGGGTAATCAGGTGTATCTCGAAGAATTATTTTTTGGCCAAAAAGATGCAGAAGTAATTGATACCGCGGAAATAAAAAATGGAAAATTTATCCTGCAGGGCTCGGCTACCGAAGAAGGTATTTACCGCATACGGGTAGAAAATTTAAATACCGGGTTTCTTTTTATAAATGATATCAGCAACATAAATTTTACTGCCGATGCCAATGATACTACATTAAACGGTCCTTCATTCACTTCTGCCGCTAATAGTTCGTTTAAACAATTTATTACTACCAGCCAGGGTATGATGAAAAATGTGCAGGATCTTTTTACTGCTTTAAACCAGCTTACGCAAGGTGGCGCAGCTCCGACTGACAGTGTGGTTATTTCAACTGAAGCTGCTTTTAATACTGCTAAGGAAGCCATGACAAAATATTGTTTAAAATTTGCCGATACTGCCAAAAGCCCGGCCCTTGCTTTACTAACTACCACCAGTGCCCCGGTTGATTTAAAACAAATTCAACTGCCTTTACAAAAATTATCGCAGCGCTTTAGCAATCATAATGGTATTATTTCTTTTACCAATTATGCTAAACAACAACTGGCTCAACAGGAACAACAACAGCTGCAGCAACAAAAACCGCAGGGTAAAGCTGCTATAGGGAGTATGGCGCCAGAAATTACTATGAACGATGTTAACGACAAACCATTTTCGCTAAGCCAATTAAAAGGCAAATATGTATTGGTAGATTTTTGGGCCAGCTGGTGTGGACCGTGCCGTGCCGAAAACCCCAATGTAGTAGCCGCATACAATCAATTTAAAAATAAAAATTTTACGGTGCTGGGTGTATCGCTCGATAAAGATAAAGCCAACTGGTTGCAAGCCATAAAAGCGGATGGTTTAACATGGCCGCAGATCAGCGATTTAAAATACTGGAACAGTGCCGCTGTAGGTTTGTATGGCTTTAATGGAATACCCTATAATGTTTTAGTAGATCCGCAGGGCAAAGTAATTGCAACCGAATTACGTGGAGAAGGCTTGATACAGAAATTGGGGGAGCTGATAAAATGATGCTATTATTTGAATGTAAAAAAGCTGCCCGTTAAAGGCAGCTTTTTATTTATATCCGTTTGTGTAAACGCTTACAATTGCGAAATACTCAACCCTACCTTTGAATAATTAAAACTAATACCCAAATTAGCATTGGCAGTTAACTCCAGCACCAGCACTGCAGGTGTAGAAGAAGAAACGCCGGGATTTAAAACATTGATAGTTATAAAACCAAAACTGCTGTTAGCAGGTATTGAACCCACGCCTGATAATGTAGTAAAATGTGTTCCTGCAACAGCTGTAGATGCTGAATTTACAGTATAAGTAAAATCTGTGGCTGTTGGTCTTTGCGGACCATTAAGATTTACCCTAACAGTAAAGCTACCGGTAGTTCTTGTAATTGTTGGTGCAGCAGTTGATGTAGCCACACCTAATGCAGGCACCCTTGTTAACACAGGATAAGTTAGCCCAACGGAGTTAGCATTCCAGCCAGCTGCATCAAACTCTGTTCTTGCTTCGGTAACCAGTACCGGATCATTTTTAATACATCCACCTAAAAAAAGAGCAGATAATAACGAAATTGAAAAAAGTATTTTTCTCATAATATTTTATTTTCTTAGTAACCAAAGTTTTGTTTTAAGTTAGAATTTCCATCAACATCTGCCTGTAAAATTGGAGCCAGTATACGGGCATCAGTAAATTGCACTATCAGGGTAGATGGAGCAGATTTTACAATATCACGGCCCAATCTTTTATAATCATGAAAACGATGGCCTTCAAAAGCCAGTTCAATTCTGCGCTGATTTAAAATTTCTTCGTAAAGTTGTGCTGGCGTTAAAGCATTATCTGCAAGTTCTTGTGCAGAAGCTGTATAACCAACATACCTTCTTGATTTAATCACTTTTAAATCTGCTAAAGCACCCACAAGATTGTAAACTGGTGAACCAATTGTTGCTTGCGCTTCTGCCCTGTTAAGGTATAATTCGCTCATGCGTATCACAGGCACATTGTCCAGGTTAATAGCACCGTTCTTACCCATAAATTTAGTTACTTCTACATAGCTTTTACCACGGCCGGTGGTGCCGGGTTCGTACAATAAATTTCTAACATCATTACTTCTGGATGCTATGCTGGCATTGTTACCGGTAAAAACTGCGTTAGTATTACCACCTGTAAGTGTAATGCCTAAAGCATTTAATAAACTTATTGTTGGTACTAAATCTCCAAAGCCGCCAGTAACGGCAGTAATACCCGGTGCAGTTAATGTGGTATAAGAGGTCTGCAAAGATTCGTTTACGCCAATATTTTCAGCAGGCGATGCATACCTGATTTGAAAAATGGTTTCCTTATTGTCCGCACTTCTCCAGTTAGATACATAATCGGCCTGGTCAGTTAGCCTTGCTGCTCCTAATAAAGTAATAGCATTATCGGCCCACAATTTTGAATTAGTGTAATCTTTGGTGTACAAATAAACCCTTGATAACGTTGCTTGTGCAGCACCTTTAGTAGCCAAACTTCTTTCGGTTGCTGAATTTAAAAGATTAGTTTCCGCTCTTTTAAAATCTGCGATAATTAAATTATAAACAGAATCTACAGATTGACGGGATGCCATAGCCACTCTTGCTGCTTCCAGGTTTTGAAAGCCTTTTAAAGACACTACCACACCACCTCTATCCTGCGATGTAACTATCGCACCGGGTGTATAAGCGTAGGCCTTCATTAACTCAAAATAATACAAGCCTCTTAAAAAATACAATTGTCCTTCCCATAAAGCTTTTTCCGCTGCAGAGGGTGCTGGTGAAACCTGCAGTACAGGTATTGCTTCCAACGTTAAATTTATTTGGTTAATGGCAGCATAAGAAGTTGTCCAGATGGTACCTGTAAAATGTGCACCAAAATTGTTGTTTGATTCACCTAATAATCTTCCAGATTTATTAGTAGCAAACCCATTATCAGCTAATGCTTCGGGTATAGCCACAATATCTCTTCCATATAAACGTGGACTTTTTAAAAAGGCATACATCGCCACAATCGATGCATTTATTTCTTCCCTGTTAGTAAGGGCTCCGGTTGCCTCGATAGATTGGGCCGGTTTAATTTCCAACTGCTTTTCGCAACTGCTGAGCATACCGCCAAGCACTACTACTGCAATTATTATTTTATTATAGATCATTTTCATTTTTATATTTTTAAAATTTCAAACTTTATTAAAAGCCCAATTGGATACCAGCGGTTATTATTCTTGACTGTGGAATAATACCAGTTGCTGTACCCACAAACTCAACATCGTATCCGTAACTGTCGCTGTAGGTAAACAGGTTGGTACCCTGTACATAAAATCTTGAATTGGTGATACCTAATCTTTTACTGATGATAGAATTTGACGGCAAATCGTAAGCCAGCGTTAGTGTTTTTAACCTGATAAAATCTGCTTTAAACCATGTTCTGTTACCAGATTGTGCAGCCGATCCTTTTGTTTCTGCCCCATTAGAATTGCCTCTTGGTACATCAGTAATTTGACCGGGAGTTTTCCAGCGGTTATCGTAGAAATATTGTATAGAATTAATACGGGCAAGATTTTCTGATAAAAAGTTTACCTGTCCATCAGTTGCTAAACGGCCGTACTCATAATTAAAGAATATATCTACCGAAAATCCTTTATAAGTAAACCGGTTGGTTAAACCACCCTGAAAATCTGGTAAACGTGTTTGACCAAGGATAACCCTGTCTTTTAAAGCTGTTTGGTAGGTAAGGTTTCCCAAAGTATCATACCACATAGGGCGGCCGTTTGCCGGGTTTACACCAGCATATTTTTGCGTAAATAAAACTCCCACCGGTGAACCTACCCTTATAGATACATCAGAAGGTAATACTTTAAAGCCACCATATAGTTCTTTTACTTCCTGCTTATTGTAAGCAAACACAAAGTTGATGTTCCAGTTAAATCCTGCAGATTGTTTTGCTCTAATAATATCAGCCCCTAAAGTAAGCTCTATACCCTTGTTTTCTAACTTACCAATATTACTGGTAAAGCTTGAAAACCCGGTATTTGTTTGCAATGGTTGTGTAAGCAACAAATCGTTAGTAGTTTTTTTGTACACTTCAATTGCACCATTAATGCGGTTATCAAATAAACCAAAGTCAACACCCAAATTAGAAGTGGTTATTTTTTCCCATCTTAAATCCGGGTTTTCAAGATTGCTGTATGCCGTACCGGCGCTTCCATTATAAACACCACCACTTCCAAACAAACCAAGCGCATCAAAATTGCCTATTTGGTCGTTACCCGTTGTACCCATACCAAACCTTAAACGCAATTGAGAAATAACTCTTGAGTTTTGTAAAAAGGCTTCCCTGTCTAGATTCCATCCCACTTTAGCGCCGTAAAAAGTACCAAATTTATTATTGGCTCCAAATCTTGATGATCCATCATAACGGGCTGTAAAGCCAAAAATATATTTACTGTCGTAGTTATAATTCACATTTCCAAAAACACCCGATCTTTTAAACCCGGTTTTAAATTCGCCGATGGCCACAGGATTGGCCGCATTTTGTAAAGAAGTAAATTCAAATGTTGGAAAACCATCACCAGAAGCAGTGATAGATTCATTATTCTCCCTGCGGTATTCATAACCTAAAATACCATCAACACGATTTTTTGTCCCAAATTGCTTATTTACATTCAGCGTAGTATAAGCATTAATATTGGTGTTCCAGTTACTTTGAACCTGTACTAAACCTTTACGGGCAAAGCCATCTGGTGTTCTTGCATCGGTAACGTTTTTACCCTGCACTAAACGATAATCCAAACCGGTAAATGCTCTAAAGGTTAACCAGTTGTTTATTTTATAATCTGCACTTATATTTCCTACCATTTGATTGGTTCTTGTAAAACCAGATCTCCATTCGTTTACTGCAATAATATTTTGGTTTAACGTACCAATTAAACTTGCTACAGAAGCACCGGGTATTCCATAATAAGTACCATCGGCATTTCTTATGGGGTTTACGGGTAAAATTGCCGGTGCAGAAAATGCAGGACTACCCAAAAACGATCCGTCTGTTGCAAAAGGATTGTTTTGAAAAAATGAACTAACATTTAAACTGGTATTGAAAGTTAATTTTTCGGTGGCTTTATTATTTACGTCCAGCTTAAGACCATAGCGCTTAAAATCTGCCTTAGTAACAAATGCCTGTTGTAATTCGGTAGAGCCTGATAACCTGAAAGTAGTTTTATCATTACCGCCACTTGCACTTACAGCCAGTGTTCTTAAAGCGCCCTGTCTGAAAGCTTCATTCTGCCAATCGTAGGTTTGCAATGCTGCCGTAGCAGAATCTGCCTGTGCGTTTGTAAGGGTACTTGCACCGGGTACACGAAAAAGAGTTAGTACATTTTGTTTTACAGCAAGGCTATTGGCTGCCAGGTTATTAGCGTTACCAACAGCTTCTGCCCTCAACTCGTAAAACTCCTGAGAGTTTAAAACATCCAGCTTATTTAATGGGTTAACAAAACCATAGCTGGAGTTTACTGAGAATTTAGTTTTACCCGAACGCCCTTTTTTTGTAGTTACAATTACAACACCATTTGATGCAGTAGAACCATAAATAGCTGCAGAAGCAGCATCTTTCAAAATATCTATCGATTCAATATCATCGGGATTTAAAAAAGAAAGTGGATTAGCTTGTGTAAATGCAGCATCATTCCTGGTGTTTAATTGCACACCATCCACAATGTACAAAGGGTTATTACCGGCACCAATGGAACCTTCTCCCCTGATACGCACATTTATAGAACCGCCGGGAATACCGTTATTAGATTGAACTAATACACCGGCTGCTTTTCCCTGCAAAGCTTTGTCTAAACTTACGCTTGGTAAGTTTTCCAGTTGCGATGCTTTAACTGAAGAGATAGCACCAGCTTCATCACGTTTTTTCCTGGTTTGATAACCCGTAACAATAACTTCCTCCATAGGATTGGTTTTTGTTTTTAAAACAACATTCAAATTGTCGGCAGTTGCTTTAATTACTAATCTCTCAAAATTTACTCCGGTAAAAACAAGCGAACCTGTTTTACTTACGTAGATGGAAAAAGTTCCATCGGCTCTTGTTGAGGTTCCCGATGTGGTGCCCTGTACAAGAACAGAAACAGCTTCAACCGGATTTCCTTTTTCATCTAATACCTTTCCAGTTACCATACGATCCTGCGCTGTAGAACAAAGCACAAAACCCATTGAAACCATTAAGGTTAAAATCATTTTTCTCATTTGCTTTTTAATTTTAGTGTTGAAACAAAGATAATTCACTATTGTTATAAATACGGTGATGAAGACAAAAAAATAATTGGGTGTGCTGCATATTTATTTTCTGAAATGGTTATATATATTAACCTAATATAAAAACAGCGGGTGATAATTTTTTTAAAAATTGTACCGGCAAATTTTATTACCAAATAAAAAACGTCTGAAAAAAATTCAGACGTTTAAAAAAATAATTTAATAAAGATGTTATGGAGTATCCCAAAAAACTCTTACCTGCATATTTGCTTTTTGACCTGGATTTTTTGGATTAAGATCTATTTCGGATTGAGGATAAAAAAGTGAACGTGGTACAACCGGCGTAACCGCATTTGATGGCGGGGTTAAAACAGGAAAACCTGTTCTTCTGTAATCTGTCCATGATTCCATCGTAACTCCGTAGGTGGCTACAAATTTTTCTTCAATAATTTGCTGTAATTGTTGTGCCGGTGTGCCAGCAAACGTTCCATTTGTTGCAAGGTAAAGTGTAATATCTGCCGCACTTACGCCTGCATCCTGCATGCTTGCAGTAATACCCTGCGTAAAAAAAGTTTGGGCGCTGCCTGTTACTCCACTTAAAGCTGCCTCGGCACGTATAAAGCAATACTCTGCATAAGTTAACATTCTTATGGGGGCAGCTCCTGTATATGTTAATGCAGTAGATGCAATACCGCCTGCTCCATTTGGTGTTGGTGTACCACTTGCAGCACCACGTAAATAGGTATGTATTCTGGAGTAATTAATAGTTGCAGGATCACCTGCTGTTACACCTTTATATGTAGCTGGTAAAGAATTATAAGGAAAGGGTGTGAAATAAAAAGGCCTTCTGGGGTCAAGCTTAGTATTCATGATGTTAACCAATTGGCTTGCGGCAAACAGATAATCCCGGCGTGAATTTTCAAATTGATGAATAGGATTGGTTGCACTTGGTAATGCTACAAACGCCATTTGAAAATTATCTGCTGGTGCTGCCATAAAAGTAATTCCCGGAGTGGCAATTAATGCATTCATTTGTGCAAGCATAAAAGCCGGATCTTTTTTACTGTAATGTAATAAAATCCGCAGCTTTAAAGTGTTGGCAAATTTAATCCAATTAGCTTTTACGGTTGAAAAGTTACCCGGATAAATTACTGAATTAGATCCCGGTACCAGGTTACTGGTAGCCGCACTCAGTTCAGTTACCGCTTCGGTTAATAACACAATTAAAGCCTTATAAATATCTTCCGCTTTGTCATATTTAGGAGTTACATTTTTGTCAAGCTGCTGCGCTTCAGAAAAAGGAATGTCACCCCATGCATCTACCATCAATTGATATTCATAAGCTTTTAAAGTTTTGGCCACCCCTGAATAATAAGGGCTTCCACCTGCGGTTGCTGTTTTTATTATTAATTCTAAATCGCTTAATGATGTGGCGTTTAAACTGCTCCAGGTATTATTTAAATCACTTCCGGTAATATTATATTTATCATACTCGTAGGTTTGATTAGGTTGCGATGCCTGACCGGAAACTTTTTGGCTTATGATATTACTGAATCTGAACAAATCGCTCCCCCCTTCAAAAGCAACATTTACCTGTGCTGCAGTAAGCAATTGTGGCAAAGGTGCATTTGTAGAAACAATGTTATCAGGATCAGTATTGATATCAAGAAATTTTTTGCACGACGCCAGACTGATAGTTCCTAATAAAAAGAACAAGCCTATTTTATGATTTATCTTTTTCATATTTTAACGTTATAATATTTTTATAATGAAATTTTTAGAGACGCTCCCACACTTCTGGTTTGTGGTAATGCATTAAATTCCAATCCCTGGGCATTGCTAACACCCAAAGCATTTTGCTCCGGATCAAAGTGAGGATAATTTTTAGAACGTAAAAATAAATTACGTCCAAAAACACCTATTTCAGCATTACCTATTAATAATTTTTTCAAAATTGACTCGGGTAATTTGTAACTAATTGATGCTTCTCTTACCCTAAACCAGGATGTTTCCACAATAAAGCCTTCTGCAGCGGCATATTTGCCATTATTGCCCCAGTAATTCTGGGCGGAAATACCTTTAGTATTTGGTTTAAGATCTGTAGAATTTACACCGGCAAATATATAAGGAGTCGAAACGGTTACACCATCAGCTAAAAACCTGTCGAACTCGGCGGTTTCTTTTGCTACACCATTACGGCGCACATCTGCAATATTCCGGCTGTACTGATCGCCTCCTTTTTTAATATCCAATAAAAATGAAAGCGTAAACTCTTTATAGGTGAAAGTATTGGTTATCCCTATCAGGTATTTAGGATTTGGATTACCGATTTTTTGTACACCTGGAGTAATTAAAGGGAAACCTGTTGCAGGATTTATTAAAACCTGACCACTGGCAGGATCACGTTGATAAGCGTTTCCATATATCTGACCGTACTCGTCGCCGGCAACCAGCCTGATGTTTGGCGTTACAAAACCACCAAGGAAAATATTGGTAACTCCGGGAGCCAGCTCATCTACTTTAGTTTTAAATTGAGTGTAGTTAAAGTTTATAGACCAGCTACCTGCCTTATATTTTAAAGGTATAAGGTTCAATGCCAGTTCAACCCCTTTAGTACTTGATTTACCTATGTTTTGAATTTTAGTAGTAATTCCTGCAGTGTTTGAAACCGGCACACCAAATATTAATTTTTCACTGCTGGTTTTATATACATTCGCCTCTAAATTTATCCTTCCATTCCAAAGCGAAATTTCTGCTCCAACTTCTTTACTGGTTGTAAACTCCGGACCTAACTCTGCGTTACCAGCAGAATTACTCAGCGTATAACCTTGTAATCCGCCAAACGGAAAGGCAATATTGGGACCAAAGCCATCGGCAGAACCTGCACCAACAAAATAAGAATCTGTAGCGTATACAAAGTCGCCGGCTTTTCCTACCCGGGCAATATTTCCTCTTAATTTAATGTTGTTTATTATATTGCTTTTAATTGACGGAAAAGCTTCTGTAATATTAAATGTAGCTGCAACAGCAGGATACAAATACGACTGTTTACCTGCTAAAAAAGTTGATGCAAAGTCGTTACGTAAAGTGGCATTTAAACTGGCTAAACTCTTATACGCTACAGTAAAATCTCCATAAACTCCAATCAACCTTGTTTTAGAAGATCCATTAGAGGGAAAGAATGTTGTGGTGTTTTTCAGTTGTTCAAAATCCCGAACAATTACACCTTGCCCGGTTACGTTAGCATTAGCACTGTATACCTGTTGCACCTCGTTGCCCACAATAGCATTTGTAGTAAAATTTCCAAATTTTTTATTGAATGAAAGAAAAAAGTTAGAATTTAAACTTCTGTATTGATTACGGGTTTCAAAAACACCGCCTACTCCATTTGCACTGGTATTAGCTCCACCACGGGCACCTATTTGATCGTAGCCATGGCGAAATGTAGAATATACATCTGTACCAATTTTATAATCCGCCTGCAACCAATTTGTAAATTTATATGATAGGGAAACGTTTCCTATTAAACGATTTATCTCATCTTTAAACCTATTGTGTTTTATAGTCCAGTAAGGATTGTCTTCTCCTCCAAAAAACGTTTGATTGCCAACTGCATCTTCAAATGGCGCATTGGTAAGGTCATAACTCCTCGGCATAAAATAAGCCCGGAATAAAGGGTTACTTAACTGGTTACCCTGCTGCGATCTTTTAGAATAATTGTTTACATAATTTGCTGAAACACTGGCTGTTAATTTTTCGGTGATTTTTGAACTAACATTAACAGAGAAATTATGACGGATAAGCTTGTTGTTATCCAATATGCCTGTATTTTTTAAATTACCATAAGAAAACCGAAAAGTGTTTTTATCATTTCCGCCTGAAAAACTTATGTTATTTTGGAAATTTTCTCCATTCCTGAAAATGTCTTCAACATTGTTGGGATACGCCGCTAACTGCTCAGGTTTACCAAAAAAATTGGTAACAGTTTGTCCTTTAATTCTGGGGCCCCATGAGTTCGATTGGGTATTAATATAGTTCCCGTTCAATCCCTGTGCATATTCATTTTGATAATCAGGTAAACGATTTACTGTTTCGATAGCATAAGTGCTGCTGAATTGTATATTGTTTCTTCCCTTTACTCTTCCTTTTTTTGTAGTAATAATAATGGCCCCGTTACTTGCCCTGGAGCCGTATAATGCAGCTGCAGCTGGCCCTTTAAGCACCGTCATACTTTCCACATCTTCCTGGTTAATATCAATTCCCCTGTTAGATACAGGAGCACCATTTTGCAGTGCCTGACCGCCGCCACCATTATCAATCGGAACACCATCTATTACAAAAAGTGGCTGATTAGAACCTGTAAAAGTATTATACCCACGGATTATAATACTGGAACCTGTAAACGATCCACCGGCTCCGCTTACCCTTACACCCGGCACTTTACCGGCAAGTGCATTTGTTATATTAGTGGTGTGCGCTTGGGTAAGCTCCTGGTTACTCAACTGTGTAACATCATAACCCAGGGTTTTTTTATCTTTTTTAATTCCAAAGGCTGTAACCACTACTTCTTTAAGATTACCATCGTCTTGCCTTAAAGAAACATTTACCGTAGTGGCCGCATCTATACTTACGCTCGATTCCAAATAGCCTATAAAGCTAAACGTTAGTTGCTTTGCATTTGCCGGCACCGTAATGGAATATTTACCATTATCATCTGTTTTTGCGCCAACTTTTCCGGAGGTAACCGATGCCCCAATAACTGGAGATCCGTCTTTTGAGTCTGTTACAACTCCGCTTATTGTTTTTTGTGATAATCCCTGGAATACAAAAAATAATATTCCCAGGCATGTGAAGATAATTTTTCTCATTTGCAGTGAAGTTTTAGTGTCTAAAAATGATAATTCGCAAATTAACAAAATATTCAGACAATTAATTAAAACTTTTTGCTGCAATAGCTTAATAAATTTTTTACCCCTTCCCCCTTTTCTTTGGTGCAAAACCCAGCAACAGCACCGGTAATAAAATTAAATTGGTGAGCGTTGCCGTTAAAAGCGTAAGTGAAGTTAGCCAGCCAAGGGCCTTGGTACCGCCAAAACCACTAAAACAAAAAATTACGAACCCGGCAATTAAAACCAACGCGGTATATACAATGCTTAAGCCTGTATTTTTTATGGTGGCGCTAACGGTAGCATTTACATCATTATTATACAAGGGTAACTCCTGTTTATAATTTACTAAAAAGCGAATGGTGATGTCGATAGCAATACCCAATGCTACACTAAAAACTAAAACGGTTGAAGGTTTTAGTGCAACACCCAGCCAGCCCATTACGCCGGCGGTAATTACCAACGGAATTAAATTTGGAATAAGTGAGCATAATAAAATGCGGGGCGATTTAAATAAATACAGCATGCAAAACGATATTAAAACAAAAGCCCAAAAAATACTTTCTTTTAAACCGTTTACAATAAAACGGCTGCCTTCTAAAAAGGTAGAGCTGGTACCGGTTACTGTTACATTATAAATGGTGTTGGTTGTATCTTTTATATCAATGCTATCTATGCCATTTAAAATTTTATTGGCATTGCGTTTAATAGAATCTACAACAGGCAATAGTGCCACAGTACCCACATCGGCCATGCTCATGCTTATGCGTAAATATTGTTCAGTAGAGTCAATAAATGATCCTGCTAATTTTACAGTGGCTGAGTCGGAGGCTGTCATTTCATTATTTTGCCGCCGGACGTTTACGGCCCTTAACCTGTCGTGTAAATCTTTTAACGGGCTGCCAAAAGCTGGCAGTGTGTACGTGCTGTCTCCCCGCCCTTCGCTTATGGCCTGGTAGGTGAATTTTATGCCGTCAATTACCGAAAGCGGTTTAGCAATACTGCTTTGCCTGGCCAAAAAACTATCCTGAAAAAAAGCAATTTTATTAATATCAACAGTTGATTTTAAAATGCCTTTTGGTTTTTTGGTATCCAGCACAATCTCTAACGGCATGATACCTTTAAAGTTTTTTTCAAAAAATTTAAGATCGGTATATATTTTATCCGTTTTGGGTAAATCATCAACAATAAAAGCCACACTTTTTAATTTAAAAATTCCGGCAACGGAAAAAATTAAAATGGCCGCAGTAAAACCATACACAATTTTTGTATGATGAATAACCCAATTTTCAATTTGTAATAAAAACTGCGTTAGCCACCTGTTGTTTAAATATTTTGTTTGTGCGGCATTGGGTGGAGGCAAATAACTTAATGCTGACGGTAGCAAAATAAAAGAGATAAAAAATATCATCATAATACTGATGCCCGCCACCACACCAAACTCATTTAAAATGGCACTTTTTGTTAAAGCAAAAACGGCAAAGCCTATTGCAGCAGTAATATTGCAAAACAAGGTTACTACACCCATTTTACTTACCATATCTATCAAAGCTATTTGCTTGTTTTGCTTTTGCAAATAAGAAGTATGGTACTTGTTAATAAAATAAATGCAATTAGGTATACCAATTACAACTACCAGCGGAGGAATTAATGCGGTGAGTAAACTTATTTTGTAACCGCACAATTGCAACACCCCCAAACTCCACACCACACCCAGCAAAACCACCATTAACGATAATACAGTTGTACTGATGGAACGGAAAAATAATAACAAAATGATGGCACTTAAAATAAGCGACCCAATTAAAAAGAAACTCATCTCCTTTTTAATCCTGTCTCCTACAACCGTTCTAATTAAAGGCAACCCACTTAAATGCGTTTCAATTTTTGTGGCAGTTTCAAAATCATTTACAGCGGCAGTAATATCATTTACAATTTTGGTACGCTTTGCCGAGTTAAGTGCTTCTTTATTAATACGCACTGCCATGGCATAAGCATGCTCCTCCGGATTGTATAGTTTATACCTATAAAAAGACAGGTTAAGAAAAACGTTTTGTGCCGAATCCAGCGTGCCGTTTGATATAATGGAATCAGTAAATATTTTTGCCGGCACCATTTTTTCTGTTGCCGAATCTTTATATAATGTAATGGCCGCCGGTACACTTAGTACCTCTTCTACATACTCCACTTTTTTTATTTGCTGTTGCAGCAAGTAATATTTTTTAAAAAAATCAGGCTTAAAAAAATCAGGGGTTTGTATACCCATTACCAGCACATTACCATCATCGCCAAACCGCTGTTGAAAAGCTTTGTAATCTAAATATTTAGGATTATCTACAGGAATAGCTTTGGCAAATTCGTACCCCAGTTTTACTTTGCTGGCATAAAAGCCCATTACTGCCGATGCTGCAAACAATACGATTAAAAGTACCAGCCTGTTTTTAATTACAAATTTTCCTAAGCGTTGCCACATAAATATTTTAGATTTACGATTTCGGATTTATGATTTATGATTTGCAAAGAACGTTAATTTGAATTGGATCGCATTAACTATTGCTACAGTAATGTTCGTTATTTTTGAAAAGACATAGCAATTGTCAGAGTACAAAACTCCCCTTTAGGGGCTGGGGGCATCATGACACACAAAACAAAAGGCATAGTTTTAAAAGCCATTAAATATGGCGAAACCAGTTTGGTGGTTACCATTTTTACTGAATTGTTTGGCGTGCAAACCTATATGGTTAATGGTGTACGCAGTGCTAAAAAGGGTGCTGCAAAAGCCAATCATTTTCAGCCGGCAGCGGTGCTTGATTTGATTGTATACCATAGCGAAAACAAACCCATGCACCGCATAAAAGAATTTAGCTGGGCTTTTTTGTTTGATACCGTTTTAACCGATGTGATAAAAAACAGCATTGCATCTTTTATGGTGGAGCTGTTGCAAAAATGTTTAAAACAACCCGAAGCCCATGCCGATCTTTTTAATTTTTGCGAAGAAGCTTTAACAGAACTGGATAAGAGCAGCAAAAAAGTGGCTGCCAATTTTCCTTTATTTTTTGCGCTGCATCTGGCACATTTTTTTGGTTTTAGAATGGCTGATAATTATACTGAAGGCGGTAATTTTTTAGACCTTCAGGAAGGCCTGTTTATCAACCACCAACCACTGCACCCGCATTTTATAGATGGCGAAAATGCCCGGCTTACTTCTCAGTTGCTTAAAGTAATGCAGCCTTACGAACTGGAAAGTTTTAATTTAAACCATGAGATAAGAAGAAATTTGTTGATGAGTTACCAAAGTTATTATGCGTTGCATATATCAGATTTTGGGCAATTGAAAACGCTGATGGTATTGCATGAAGTGCTGTAGGTATTTGCCCGCAGAAATCGCAGATATCGCAGAGCAGCACAATATATCTATCTGCGGAATTTGCGAAATCTGCGGGACCATTTACAAAATTCTTTTTGAAGTAGCTTCATGCAATTTCACCCCTTCTATACCTTCAATTAAAACAACTCCCGGCTTTTTATTTTTTTCAAAACTGCCCAACACATTTTCCATTTGCAAAGCATTGGCGCCGTTAATGGTGGCCCATTGCAGTGTGGTTTGCAATTGCAGATGAGGAAAATTTTTATGCAGTGTTTTTATTTCTTCTAAAATATTTAATTGATGATTTGAAGCAAGGCTGTCGGTTCCTAAAATAATGTTGCAATTATTTTCCATCAACATGTTTATATCAGGTAAACTATCAGTGATGTAAATGTTGGCATTGGGGCAAAGACAGAAAAAAACAGGCAATGGGCAACCAGCACCAGGCAATTTTGCAAAAGCAATATCTCCTGCTTGTGTAGTAACGTTATGGACTAATATGATGGATTGGCTTTTGTTAAAATAAGGGAACCAGGTTTGTAAACTGCTTTTACCACTGGGCTTGAAAAAAGAAATATCAATGCCCATTTTTTGGTACAGTTGTAAAAAATCGCCGGTTTTATTTTTTATGAAATCATCTTCGGCAATAGTTTCCTGGTTATGGATGGTTACAATATTATTTTCGGTTGCATTGTTTATCAACTGAAATAATTGTGGCGAAACTGAGTATGACGCATGTGGGCTTAAAGTTGAACATTGAATATTGAACATTGAATGTTGAACATTTTTTTCTGCGGATTGGTATTCTGACAGAATTGCTTTTGCTTTTTCGAATCTTTCGCTTGCAGTTGCCGGCACAAAGCCACTTACTTCAATAAAATTATGGTACAACAGCCGTTGTTGTTTCTTTTGAGCAATGGTTAAAGTGTTATTACAAATATCTCCCACTGCAACAACGCCGTTATTAAACATTTCATTTTCTGCAGTTTCAATAGCAGCTAAAATTTGCGCTTCGGCCAAATGCCTTTCGGTAATAATTTTAAAAACAAAATCTACTATTCCTGTTTTCTCAGGTATCAATCCTTTTAAATGCGATAATTCTAAATGGCAATGGGTATTTACAAAACCCGGGCAAAGTAACCCATCAAAAAATTCTATCCCGTCACCGGCATCTTTTAAAGCTATAATTTCTTTTATAACGCCACAGGTATCGGTAATTAAAACATTGCCCTGCGGCAAAATTACCTGTCCGTTAAAAATATTATTGGCCGAAAATTTTCTGTACAAAATGATTGGTTGATAAATTGTAAATTTGCCGCCAGTTACAAAACTGCCAGAACAAAACGTAAGTAAAGTTGAGCAAAGGTATGTGGTACAAGTGAGTGACACAACGATGTTGACCTAAAAACCAAATGCCCGTAAACAAAATCATAATACACAATCAAATTTCCCTTCAGGGGTAAGGGGCTTCAATTATGTTAGATAAATTAGATGCAATAAAAGGAAGATTCGACAACCTGGGGGTATCGCTTACCAATCCGGAGATTGTAAGCGACAATAAAAAATTTACTGCCATTAGTAAAGAATACCGCAGCCTGGAAAAAATTGTAAATGGCCGCAACGAGTACGTAAAAGTGCTTGATGATATAGCATTTAATAAAGAAGTTTTAAACAGCGATGATGCCGAAATGCGTGAACTGGCTAAAATGGAACTGCCTGCACTGGAAGAAAAGAAAACGCAACTGGAAGTAGTGCTCAGGCAGATGCTGATACCTAAAGACCCGTTTGATGAAAAAAATGCCATACTGGAAATTCGTGCCGGAACCGGTGGAGATGAAGCCTCACTTTTTGCAGGAGACCTTTTACGGATGTATTTAAAATATTTTGAGAAAAAGGGTTGGAGAACTGCTTTGCTTAGCGAAAGCGAAGGTACTGTGGGAGGCTATAAAGAAGTACAGATTGAAGTAGTGGGTGACGATGTTTACGGCACCTTAAAATTTGAAAGCGGTGTACACCGGGTGCAGCGTGTACCTAATACCGAGAGCCAGGGCCGGGTGCATACCAGTGCCGTTACGGTTGCGATAATGCCCGAAGCCGAAGAAGTAGATTTTGAACTTAAAGAAAGTGATGTAAAAATGGAGACGGCCCGAAGCGGTGGTGCCGGCGGACAAAATGTAAACAAAGTAGAAACCAAAGTTTTTTTAACGCATAAGCCTACCGGTATTGTGGTAATGTGCCAAACTGACCGGAGCCAGCTGGGCAACAAATTAAAAGCAATGGAAATGTTACGAACCAGATTGTACGATGAAGAAGTACGAAAGGCGGAGGAAGCCATTTCGCATTTACGTAAAAGCCTGGTAAGTACCGGCGACAGAAGTGCTAAAATAAGGACGTACAATTTTCCTCAGGGCCGTGTTACAGACCACCGGATTGGGCTTACGGTATATAACCTGGATAATGTTTTAAACGGCGAGATACAGGAATTTTTAGAAGCTTTGCAGTTTGCTGAAAATGCAGAAAAACTGGCTACCCAGCAATAAATTTTCCCTTGCAACTATTTTATAATTTCCGCTATCTTCATTGCGGAAATTTTTCCATCAACCTTTAAAGCGTATTTTATGTTAGAAGAATTATTTAACCTGGTAAAAGGTTCTGCCAACGATACAGTAATTAATAATCCCGACGTACCCAACGAAAAAAATAACGAAGTAATTGCAGAAGCTACCAATACTGTAGCATCCGGGTTGCGCAATATGGTTGCAGGTGGGGGATTGCAAAATATATTATCCATGTTTGGGGGTAATAAGGGCCAGCAGGATAACAAAAGTTTGCTGAGTAATCCAATTGTAAATATGATGGTAGGCCATTTTGCAGGTAAGCTTATGAGTAAGTTTAACCTTGGCGGTAACCAGGCTAACAATGTGGCCAGTGGTTTAATTCCAAATGTTTTAAGTAATCTTATCAATAATACCAACGACCCCAATAACAGCAGTTTTACTATCGATAAATTATTAAAATCATTAACCGGTGGCCAAAGTACACAGGTAGCCGAACAGCAACAGGCAGATGGTAACAGTGGTTTTAACTTTCAGGATTTGCTAAGCAAATTTACCGGTGCCCAGCAAGAGGGCGGCGGTGGAGGATTAATGGACATTGTTAGTAAACTTGCAGGTGGCGCACAAAACCAGCAGCAACGTAACGGTGGTGGAGGATTAATGGATTTGATAAAAGGTTTTATTAAATAGCGCCCGGGCTTTTAATAAACATTAAGATATTGTTAAAGCGCCCCATTTAAGGGGTGCTTTGTTTTTTATTTTAAACCTACTTAATAACTTTATGTAAGTAAATAATGCAGGTGGTTTTACATAAAAAATTTCTAACTACTGGCAGGTGTAATAAAAAGTTCTTTTATTCGTTTTAAAACAGCAGTATCAGCGTTGCCGGAGTTTCTTTTAATTTTCTTAACAATAACGCATAAACCTTTGGCATCCGATTTGCGTATCTATATACAGACAACAAATAAATTTCAAATTTTCTCATAAGCAGTTAGTTTTGGTAAACGGCCCCTGTTTCTACAGGGGCTTCTCTTTTGTATTAACTGCCGCAATTTTTAAATCATGGGGGAAATAAATCCACAAACTGTAGCATTTATTATCAATAAATACCCCGTAATTTTTTACTATTTTACTTTACTTAAAATACCCATTAGTACTTTACCTTTGCCTTCCAAATTATAACAGTGGCTACAACAACATCAGACAGAAAAAATTTTTTTAAGCGCCTTACCAATAAAGCACAACAGGAAGAACAAACTGAGATGACCTTTATGGATCACCTGGAAGCCCTGCGCTGGCACCTGATGCGTTCGGTGATTGTATGGATGGCTGCCGCTATTATTATTTTTGTTTTTATTGACTGGGTTTATGATAATATTATAACAGCACCCAGCAGAGAAGATTTTATTACCTACGGCGCATTGTGCAGGTTTGGCCATTGGTTAGGTATTGGCGAAGGATTGTGTATGCCCCCGGTAAAAATAGATTTTTTGGTTACACAGGTTAATGGAACATTTACTTCTGCACTAAGTATCGCCATGATTGGAGCTGTTATAATTGCGTTCCCTTACATTTTTTATGAAATTTGGCTTTTTATAAAACCAGCACTTTCGCCAAAAGAAAAAAAATATGCAAGAGGAAGCATTTTTTGGGTGTCGCTTTGTTTTTTTACCGGTGCTGCCTTTGGTTACTATTTACTGGCTCCTTTTACATTTAATTTTTTAGCCTCCTTTACATTAGGCAAATCTGGGGCAATTTTATATAAACCCACCATTAACGATTATATTGACAGCCTCACCAATTTAATTTTAGGTTGCGGTATTGCTTTTGAATTACCCATTCTTGCTTATGTTATGGCAAAAATCGGGTTCATTACTGCCGGATTTTTAAAAAAATATTCTAAATATGCCTTTATAATTATCTTACTTGTTGCTGCAATTATTACTCCTTCGCCCGATATTACCAGCCAGGTAATTGTAGCACTTCCATTATTGCTGCTTTACTGGATAAGTGTGTTGTTGGTTGCCAGGGTGGACCGTCAAAAAACTAAAGAAGAAAAAGAGTGGAGTTAAAAGAGTAAAGCGTGAATGATTAAAGGTTGTAACTTTATAAAACAAATTATCAACTACAAACTTTAAACAGTTTATTATGTCTCCCTTTAATTTAAAACTCCCCGTTGCCATAGGATGCGATCATGCAGGATTTGATTGCAAAGAAGACCTGATTTCTTTTTTAGAAGGAGAAGGAATTGTGTTTAAAGATTTTGGCACTTATTCAAAAGATTCGGTTGATTACCCCGATTTTGCTCACCCGGTTTCCAACGCTGTTGAAAAAGGCGAAGCAGCATTTGGCATTTTACTTTGCGGCAGTGCCAATGGTGTTGCAATAACTGCCAACAAACACCAGGGTGTAAGAGCGGCTATTTGCTGGGGAGAAGAACTGGCAGAACTGGCCCGCAAACATAATGATGCCAACATTATTTGCATACCCGCCCGTTTTGTACGAGATGGCGATGCTGAAAAAATGCTGGACACTTTTATGCATACTGCTTTTGAAGGCGGCAGGCATGCCCACAGGGTTGATAAAATAACCTGCTAAATCAGTATGGCATGCTTTATAGTTTTAAAAGTGTACAACCCCATACCATTCTTTCCCTCATTTACCGAAGCATTTACAAATTGTTGTGGCCTTTAGTAATCAGTGTAGCTGTTGCATTATTGTTTCCTGCAAGTAACCTGGTAAAAGATCAGTGGCATTTGTATTCATTTTTAGTTGCAGAAGTTGTAAATATGATTGTCATACTCACTACTGATTCATTTAATGAAATTGAAATTAATACGGCAAAAAAAAGCATTGCGTTTTCTTATTACAACATTTACCAGGGTACCGTACAGGAAAAATATTTATTGAGCGAAGTAAAAGTGAAAACACAAAACGCTTATAAAAAAGGCGTGGATCAAATTAGTTTTTTCATCAAAAAGCAGGGGGTTTTTTTTCTAAAAAAAGATAAAGACAATTTTAGTCTTTTAGAAATAGAAAGTCTTAGCGAATTATTGAATAAAATAACTTCTCCCGAAAAAAAATAACCATTTATCATTTTATTAATTGGCCCACGTGCAGTTGTTGTACTTTTAAAAAAAAATAAAAATTGTTTATGAAAAAAATGTTTTTAATAGCGGCAGTATCTTTTGTGTATGCTGTAACGTTTGCGCAAAATGATAATGCAGCAAAGTACGGTGGTTTAATTACGGGCAACAACCTTAAAAAGCATTTAACCATTATTGCCGGCGATGAATTTGAAGGCAGAGAAACCGGCACCGAAGGCCAGCGTAAAGCTGCGGCTTATATTGAAGGGGCGTTTAAAAATATGGGTTTAAAATCTGTTGAAGCCATAAACGGCTACCAGCAATATTATCCTTTATACCAGGATAGTTTGGTTAACACTACTTTAAAAATTAATAAAAAAGCAGGCGTTTTTGGTACCGATTTTATAAGCCCGATGAACACGAACGAAACGGGTAAGTTTAAAAGTAAAAAAATAATTTTTGCAGGTTATGGTATTGATAATGATAAATACAGTGATTATACCGGCCTTGATGTAAAAGGTAAAATAGTGGTTTTCTTTTTAGGAGAACCTAAAAATGCAGCGGGCAACTATATTATCAGCGGTACAAAACGTGGCAGCGAATGGACTTTTCCCGGCATAGCAAAAAAATTAGCCGCTGCTGCTGCAAAAGGTGCGGTGGGTGCACTGGTAATAAATCCTAACCAGGATGTATTTAACCAACGGGCTGTAGATGCCGGAAAAAAAACCGGTGTGTATTATCCACGCCCTGCAGAAAATAAAATGATTAACTATGCATTATTGTCTCATGCATTTGCAAAAAATATTATCGGCAATAATTTTGATACCCTGCTTAAAATTTCAAAAACTGCACAACTTATGGACAGGCAGTGGGGCATGGAGAAAAAAGCAAAAACAACTTTCGAATTTAATAAATACCGCAATACCATTAATGCCAGCAATGTGGTGGGTGTAATAGAAGGTACCGATAAAAAAGACGAGTACGTTTTTCTAACTGCACATTACGATCACCTGGGTATACGTGATGGAAAAATTTATTACGGTGCCGATGACGACGGCAGTGGTACAGTAGCAGTAATTAATATGGCTGAAGCTTTTGCCAAAGCTGCGGCAGAAGGTAACAGGCCCAGGAGAACTATCGTTTTTATGACGGTAAGTGGCGAAGAAAAAGGTTTGTGGGGTAGCGAATATTACAGCGATCATCCATTTTTTCCTTTAGAAAAAACTACGGTTGATTTAAATACTGATATGGTGGGCAGAATTGATACCGAAAGAAAAACCGGTGATACCATGAACTATGTTTATGTAATAGGACACGATAAATTAAGCAGCGATTTGCCCATTATAAATGAAGGGGCCAACAACAAATACACTAACCTGGTTTTAGATTATAAGTTTGATGACCCTAATGACCAGAACAGGATTTATTTTCGCAGCGATCATTATAATTTTGCCCGTAAAGGAGTACCCATTTTATTTTTTTATGATGGTATGTTAAAAGCCGACTACCACAAACCAACTGATACCGTTGATAAAATTACCTGGGATTTGTATGAGAAAAGAGTTCGCATGATTTTTTATACCGCCTGGGAAATTGCCAACCGTGATGCCATGCTGAAAAGAGATGTTCCGCTGAATATGGGAACGAGATAAGAAGGTAAGCAAAGAAGCAAATACAAAAGCCGCAAATTACTTTGCGGCTTTTGTATTTCTTATTCGTCTTTGCGTGATACTACCAACCCAAAATCCACGCAAAAATTAATGGCGCCACAATAGTTGCATCACTCTCTACAATAAATTTTGGCGTACTGATATCTAACTTACCCCAGGTAATTTTTTCGTTGGGTACAGCGCCCGAGTAACTGCCGTAAGAAGTTGTTGAATCGCTTATCTGGCAGAAATAACTCCAGAAAGGAACATCATGCCACTCCAGGTCCTGGTACATCATGGGTACAACGCATATAGGAAAATCGCCGGCAATACCACCACCAATCTGGAAAAAACCTACTCCTTTTCCTGCGGAATTATTGCGGTACCAATCGGCCAGCCATACCATATATTCAATACCACTTTTCATGGTGGTGGCTTTTAATTCATTTTTAATAATGTAACTGGCAAAAATATTTCCCATGGTGCTGTCTTCCCAACCGGGCACTACAATAGGAATATTTTTTTTTGCGGCCGCCAGCATCCAGCTGTTTTTAGGATCAATTTCGTAATACTGTTCCAGCACACCGCTCAGCAACATTTTAAACATATACTCGTGCGGAAAAAATCGTTCCCCTTTATCATCAGCATCCTTCCATATCTTATGAATGTGCTGTTGCAACCTGCGGAATGCTTCTTCCTCTGGTATGCAGGTATCGGTAACCCGGTTGTAATGATTTTCTAAAAGATCCCATTCTTCCTGCGGCGAAAGGTCTCGGTAGTTGGGCACTCTTTTATAATGGCTGTGTGCCACAAGGTTCATAATATCTTCTTCTAAATTGGCACCGGTACAACTAATGATGGCAACTTTATCCTGCCGGATCATTTCTGCAAGGCTTAAACCCAATTCGGCTGTACTCATTGCTCCGGCAAGCGTTATCATCATTTTACCACCTTCGTCTAAATGGGTTACATAACCTTTGGCAGCATCCATTAAAGCTGCGGCATTAAAATGGCGGTAATGGTGTTCAATAAAATTTGAAACGGGTCCTTGACTCATAATTTTTGTTACCCTGTGTTTAACTAAGGGCTTGGGTGCAAATGTAATTTTTTTTAAGAAGATGGTAATTGATTTTATAATTTTTTACTGCAGCAAAAAGGCTGCTTAAAATTGCAAAGCATTATATGTACCTTTATTTATAATTTAATTACAACCAGCGGTAATTAATTATCCCAAAGAAAATAACAACAATGGAAAATAATACCTGGTGGCATGCCGTATACACAAAACCCCGTTGGGAAAAAAAGGTAGCTGCATTGCTGGATGAAAAAGGCATTGAATATTATTGCCCGCTTAATAAAGTGGTAAAACAATGGAGCGACAGAAAAAAAACTGTGCTTGAACCCCTGTTTAAATCATATGTTTTTGTGAAAATTGCAGAGGATAAAAAGTGGGATATTTTAGCTATTAACGGCATAATCAATTATGTAACCTGGCTGGGTAAGCCTGCAAAAATTAAAGAAAGCGAAATTGCCACCATCCGTAAATTTTTAAAAGAATTTAATTACGTGGAGGTGGTGGAAACTAACCTGGAAATTAATGCAGCGGTAAAAATAAAACAGGGCGTGCTGATGAATTACCAGGGTATTATTATGCAAATAACCGGCAACAGGGCTACTGTAAAAATAGAAAGTATGGGGCTGCAACTTACTACGCTTATTGAGAAAAAAAACCTGGAGATACTGGCTGCACAACACAGTTAAACATTTTCGGTTTAAGCAATGATGAAAAAATTATGTTTAGTTTTTTTAAAAAAAATAAATCTTCGGCTGCGGTACCGCGTTACCTGCCTTTTACTACAGATATTCATTCGCATATTTTACCAGGCATTGATGATGGCGCCCCGGATATTGAAACCGCTTTACAATTAATACAGGGCCTGTACAATTTGGGTATTCGCAAATCGATTGCTACGCCGCATATTATTGGCGATTTGTACCGCAACACTCCACAAACTATTGCAGCAGCATTACAAAAAACACAGCAAGCCTGCGCACAAGCCGGTATTGAAATGGAGCTAACAGCAGCAGCAGAATATATGCTGGATGATTATTTTATGGAACTGCTGCAAAAAAAAGAACCACTGTTAACCCTGCACAAAAATATTTTACTTACCGAGATTTCTTATACATCCACGCCGCAAAACCTACCCGAAATTGCGGCCGCTATTATTGCTGCTGGCTATAGGCCTGTACTGGCCCACCCGGAACGCTATCATTATTACCAGCAAAATTTTGATGATTATTACCAACTTCTGGAAATGGGATTTGTACTTCAAATAAATCTTTTGTCCCTAACCGGTTACTACGGCAAAAAAGCAACCAAAGCGGTGCAATTTATACTGGACAAAAAACTAGCCGCACTTGTTGGAACCGATTTGCATCACCACAATCACCTTGCAGCAATTGGTGACGATAAAAATAAAATACTTTTTGAAGAATACCTGGATAATTTGCAATTGAATAACCTTGCTGATCTAATAAAAGTTACCTAACTGTTTACAGAGGTAACGTTAAAAAAAATGGGAGCGTAAAAACCTGTTGCTTTATTTGCTGGTATTTAACATCGCCTACAACTATCCCATAAAAGCCGGTAAGTGGCCAATTTTTATTTTTAAATAAACCATTAACTTCGTCATACTTCTACATTTGCTCATTAGAAAAAGCTAACTGCATAATATTAAAATGAAATTATTATTTACCTTTTTACTTTTCTTATTTTTTTATAATACTCATGCAGCTACTTATTATATTAACCCAAAAGGAAATGATAATTATGGTAATGGCAGCATAAATAATCCCTGGCAAACTTTACATAAAGCAACCACCAGCGTTACCCGCCCTGGCGATATCATTCATGTAAGCGCAGGTATTTTTACAGAATATGCGGAGTGTATTCTTGCGCCTGGCATAAGTATTGAAGGCGAAGGTTCTTCATCTGTTATAAAAAGCAGTATAACCGCCGACTGGAAAGCCGTTATAGTGGCCCGGTCAGCAGAAGGCACTAATGGCAACCAGCATATTGCACACCTGCAATTAGATGGGCAAAACCTTTCTACCTTTTGGGCAATAGATATTAAAGGGCGCAGTAATTTTAGCATACACCATTGTATAATAAAAGATTTTAAAGACAGGGGAGTTATTTTTGATGGCAGGGCTGATAATACGCCTGCTCCGCCAGTAATTTTTGCCACCGGCAATTCTTTTTACAGTAATACCGTAACTAACTGTGCCGCCTACAACACTGCCAACGGGATATATGGAAGAGGTTGCCTAAATATTGGCGGCCAGCAAGACATGTTAATTTATGAAAACGTAATTACACAAACCAGCAGGCCAGAAGGTTTTAATGGGTGGCCTATAAAATATTCTAATGATGGCTATTTAAAAGGCTGCAAAATTTATAAAAACATCCTTACAAAATTACCTTACTCGGGCAACGCCCCCGGTGAAAATGGCTGGGATTTTGCAATTGAACTTTGGAATATTTTGGGTGGTGTAGAAATTTACAGCAACACTGTACAGGGCGCAGTTGATGTTGTAAATAATTATAAAACAAGCTATCCCTTTAGTGTATGGTTTCACGATAATAAAGTATCTCAAAAAAAATTAAACAGCCATTACGAAAGCGGGATAATTTTTGAGGCCACTACTGAAGGGGTAATTATCGAAAATAATATTTTTGATAATATTTCGGGAGGGATGCTTTTTAACGCCCAGGAAAATACTGTTTTAAACAATATTCTTATACGCAATAATACACTCACAAATATTGGCAGAAATACAGGCAATGGTAATAATGGCAGCGGTATTAATTTTAATTGCGGAACCTTATTTGGCAATGTAAATAAATATTCGTTAAACAACCTTTTAATTTACAATAATACTATTGCTGCGGCAAAAGGTAATGCGCCCTTTTATGGAATAGAAATTACGGGAGGAAGAATTGCCACGAATATAAAAATTCAAAACAATACTTTTAAAGATTTTAGAATCACTTATCTTATTGCCAACCCCGCTGCAGTTATTGATACACTTTTGATAGAGAAAAATATATTGTCAGGAAACGGGAATGGCAATGACCCTTTTTTTATAAGTGGTACACCTGCCAATTATATTATCAGGCATAATACCAAAAACAATATTTCCTCTTCCCTCAGCCCCTCATTTAATTTTAGAGAACAGGTGTTAAGACCATTGTACTATGATGTGAAGCTTATTAGTATGCTGCAATACGTTGCAATGCTTTCAGGCGTTATTGCTTTATTATTGTACATAAAAGAAAACGTGTATGCATTTGCCATGATGATAATTAATTCGGGTATTTATTTTTTTTTAAACCTGGAGCTGGAAAAATATGCGGAGGCATTTATAAATCTATATTTTATTGCAATGAGTATTTATGGTGTGGCAATATGGTTAAAGAGAAACCACCGCAATCATCGTATTGTACGCATTACTGCTGCTTCAAAAAAAGAAATTTTAAGCCACCTTGTTTTTTTTGCAGCCGCTTTTGTTTTATTATTTGCTGCTATAATTTTTTTTAAAACTTATTTCCTGGTAAATACGCTTAGCATTGTATTAGCGATTGCACACGCTGCAACTTTTACAGGCTTATGGTTAACGGTAAATAAAAAAGCAGCAAGCTGGTATTATTGGATTGCTGGAAATGCAGCATTTATATTTTTATACTTTTCTAATTATGCAATTTTAACCAGCGGGTATTATACCCTGCTGCTTTTGTTATGTTTTGTGGGATTATTTAGGTGGAAAAATAAAATAACAGCAGGCCGAAAATACCGAAGCACCATTTAGCGCTTTACTTTTGTGTTACGTAATAGTTTTCATTTTTTCTTTCAAATGGCTTGCAAGCCTCAAGCTGATGGCTACAACTGTAAGCGTGGGATTTACTGACCCACCTGTGGTAAAACAGGAAGAACCTGCAATAAATAAATTATCGATACCATGTACTTTGCAATTGGCGTCTACCACACCCTGTTTTACATCCTCACTCATTCTTGTTGTACCTAAATGGTGCCACCCGCCACTGGTGTATTCGGGTAATTGCTCGTCGGCATCTAAAAGAAAGTCGGCTAATTTTACCCGCCCAATACCTGCAGCGCCTGCCTGCTGGCCAATGAGTTGGTTTATTGCTAACACCGTTTTTTTATCAATAGGTGCTAAAGCCCAATTTAAGTTTGCACGGGGCATACCCAATTCATCTTTTTCGCTGCTCAATACTACTCTTGAAGCTGGTATAGGTAATTGTTCTGCACGGGTAAAAAGCCCGTAAGAATTAAAAATGCTTTTAGAAAACATGCGTTGCAGAAAATTCCGTTTATCTAAAGTGGAATATTTATGAAAGGTATCCAGGCTTTTGCGGGGATCATCATTTGCCCAAAGTTTTACAGCAGGAATACTGTTATTAGACATTTGCAAAGGCATTAATGAAACGGTACAATTCAATACTTTTAATTCTTTTTGTTTTTTTGCAGAGATGGCCAGCTCGGCCCTAATCCTGGTACTTGCATCCATTTTATACAACTCTAAAGGATTGGTTTGATTTAACCACAACTCACCACTTTTAATCTCTATATGCTCCATAAAATAACGGCCCACCAAATCATTGCCGTTTCCCAGGCCTGCGGGTGCCTGTTTATTACATGCCAGCAATACTCTTGCATTTTGAATGGCACAACATGCCAGAATAAAATATTTTGCTTTTACAGTATGCTCTTTCCCTGTATAATTTTTTACTGTTACCTGTTTTACTGCACCGATATTTTCGGTAGCGTTAATATCAGTAACATTTGCATAAGTATACAAGTGAATATTGGCAGCATTTACAATATCGTTTTTATATTTTTCGCCAAACCTAACCGGGGGGCTAAAGTGCCATATTTTATTCCAGATAACATCTTCATTAAATGGAAGCGGCTTAAAAGCGGCATTTTGTTTTTGCCAATATTTAATATCCCATTCATAAGCGCCCAGCTCCAAAATATCGTGTGCCTTTGGGTAAAACGCAGCAATGTCCTGTTTTTTTATAGGCCATCCGCTATTTTCTACCCAGTCTCTTTTTTCAAAATCAATATCTTCAAAAGTTGAACACATACCACCCCAATGCCCCGTGCTTCCTCCAAAATAATGTAACCTGCTTGCCTTCATCGGGTAATAAGGATGCCCGGTTAGCTTTCCGTTATACAGTTCCTGTATCCGGTCATCGTATTCAAATCCACCACCTTCTAACAAAATTACTTTATAAGGTGAATTAAGTAATTCCATAGCAATTGAAATACCTGCTGCACCTGCACCAATTATACAAATATCTCCTTCAATAATTGAGTGATTGTCTAAATGCCTGGCATCAATATGCATAAGATTTGAAAGGTTTTATTTGCTTAACGTTAATAATGCGCATTGTCGGGCTTCGGTAACAGCAATTACCCAACCTTTAATTATAATCGTCTGTGAAAGTGAAAATTCTTCCCTTATTTTAGAATCGATAAATGCAGCAATCTCTTCATGATCATTATTGACGGTTAATCCTTTGTTGTTAACCAATATTAATTGCTCAAGTTTTTGTTTTGTATTTTCTGCTGGTACTAAATTTCGATAGGTATCACCAATTTGCAAAATGGTCTTTTCATCGCAAAAGCTATATAACATTACTGGCAACGTTAAGGGACTATCATTGTTCCATTTATTTTTTCTGAAATGGTACACAGCTGGTAACCCTAAAGCAACCACTGCTGCACTAATAATAAAAGGTTTTCTTTTCATAAAACTACCGCAAAAGGAAAGGTTCAGTGGTTTTTAAGGATTTACAATATATGCTGTTTTAATTGAAACAAAAGTAACGCATCGTCTATACTTCAAATTTACCATAACACATTTACGTGCCACCGCGCCGCAGGACTAATTTCTATAAAATAACCGGACTTTGCAGATAATTTTATTAACCCGTAAATACATTTTTCAAAACCGCATATCATTTCCAGGTCTATAAAACATTTTTTTTTATTTTTTATTGTATCAAAATTTCATGATTTTTTTTAGATCCTGCTCCTTGAACAATAAATAAGATTGGCTATTGATTTGGTTTTATGTTGTTTACAAAATGAATGTTTGAGATATCAGTATTTATTAAAATTCAATAATTTATTATTACTGTACCCGCAATTTGTTATTTTCTTTTAACATTTTGCAAAGACGGGCCTTAGATTTAAAATTTAGCACAGTATTTGAGTATTGGGGAAAGAAATCTTTAAATCTTAATATTGAAAAACAATTTTCCCCCGGAAATTAATGAGCAATAAATCCAATCTTTTCATCGTTTTTAAAACGTATTCGCACAGCTTTATGCTGTCAGCCGTTTACATATCCTCCAATATCAATTTATGAAAACAATCTTAACCATCATAACACTTTGTGTTAGCTTTATTTCTCAGGCTACAACTTTTTACATCAGCCCTTCGGGTAACGATGCTACCGGAACCGGTACTGCGGCTAACCCCTGGAGAACTTTGTACAAAGCCACCGCTACTGTTGCAGGCAATGGCGATATCATTCATGTAAATGCCGGTACTTATATTGAAACACAGCAGTGTTTATTAAAAACAGGCGTTAGCATTGAAGGCGATGGCGTAACATCGGTTCTTAAAAGTACCCTTACCGCAGACTGGCAGGCCATGCTGGTGGCAAGCTCGCCCGAAGGCACCAATGGCAACCAGCATATTTCCAACGTTAAATTTGATGGGCAAAACCTCGCTACCTTTTGGGGCATTTACATTGGCGGCAGAAGCAATGTAAGCAT
>JAYURK010000087.1:0-5100 GCA_043756235.1 Ferruginibacter sp.
TTTATATTCCTTCCACTCTTTAATAATACTTTCGGCAGCAAAGGTTAAACAAACAATACCATCATTTTTTAAAACAGCTTCTGCTTCTTTCTTTTTAAAAAAATTGTAAATGGAAACATACATGGGAATTTTTGTATTCCACATGCCACCTTCAACCCTGCTGTCGGCATAAAACTCCCTGATATCATTTAAAAATTTTACACCCATTGTTTTCTTCATCCACAATCCCACCAATGCAGGTATGCCGGGACGGGTGTGTACCATATCCAGCTTATTTTCCCGGTGAATTTTTTTTGCAACTTTTTTCAGTTTAAAAACATCCAGCATGGTAGAAAAAACTGGCGGCTTTTTGGTATAGTGAAGTGCTGTCCAGCTAATGCCACTTATATCAAATAATTGCTGAATATTATCTTTGTTATGCACGTAAACCTCTTTTTTTTCGCAGCTTAATAAAAACATTTTAAACCCTGCTTTACTAAGGCCCTGTAAATAAGGTATAACCTGGCTTTGGCCCAATGGATCGGTCATGCCGTCGTAAGAAATAAACAGTATTTTTTTTTGATTACCCACCAGCAGTTAAACTTATCTTTTTATTAAAAACCTAAGATAGTGTTTAATGGCAAACTTCAGGCGATATGCAAATGAATGTAATTGTACATAATGTTTTCGCACTGCTTCATGCTCCACCAGGGGAATTGCTGTAACCGGTATTTCCTTTGCCAATGCTTCATCATTTATCTGAAAACGCTGATCAGGTACACAGTTTGTTCCGCTGCCATCGTGGCCAATATTGGATACCAGTGATTTCTTGGGATATAAAACCAATCCGTCGTTCAAAAAAACAATAGAATGCCAGATGGTATTCCAACTGTTCATATTTGATTTTGCTATAGCATGAAGGCCCCAGAAAAATTCAAAAGTACCATCCATATTCAGCTTGCGGGTGCCTCCCTTTTTCTTAGCCGCTTCCATCACCGCCATGGCATCAGGTGTAAATTTATCCCATGCCCGTTTCCAGGTGCCCCAGCCCCAGGTGGTTGTATGGTAAAAAAAATAAGTTGATTGTTTTACCTCTGTAACATCAATATCGGGCCTGGCAAAAGCGCTTATGTGCATCACTTTCGGGTTGTTTTCATAAAAGTCAAGTGCATCATTCATGTACGTTAAAAATCCCGGCGATACCAAAACGTCATCTTCCATAACAATTACTTTTCCAAACTCATTCAGTATTTTTGTAAGCCCTTCTATAGTTGAGCTTACCAGCCCTTTGTTTACTGCAGCTTCTATAATGTTTACCTTTTTGCACCATTTTTTTTCATGCACTATTTTTTTAACTGCATCAATAGCTTCCAGTATTTCTTCAGAAGCATCCGGCGCAGGCCCATCTGTATAAATAAAAAGCGATGATTCATCAGCATATTTATTGAGGTGCAATGCCTCCAGCACCTGCCTGGTATGATGGGGCCTGTTGTATGCAAAAAAAACGATGGGAGCCAAGGACCGCATAGATTGTTTTTTATAAAGCAGGCTGTAACCTGCCGCTGTATTAATTTACACAGGTACAGTGGCCTGCCTGCTTAATGTTGTTGTGATTATTTTTTTTGTATAGAAAATAACAAGCCCTGAAAAAATAACCGTATTAATTAAACTTGATAAAGCATCGCCCCAGATTGAAAAATACTTAACCATAAAAGTATTGATTACGATTGAACAAACCACAGAGATAAGCCCTGCTTTAAGTATTTTCGTTTTTTCTTTATGGTACAAAAGGAACAGGAATACAAAATAATTTAATGCCCAGATAAAAGATGCCAGTGCCACCACAAAGAAATACTTCATGCCGGGTAAATATATTTTATTAATTAAAAAATAATAGGCAAATACAGCAATGCCCATACATACCAGCGAAAGCACGGTAAGCATTTTGATATAGTTAAAAAAAAGATGTTTTACAGATTGAAAGGTTGCCTGGCCGCTACTGATGGATTTGTATAATTGCGGCTGTACATAGAGTAATATACTTTGTGCAACGGTGCCTACCATGGTGCCCAAAATACAGGCAATGGCATAAATACCAAGCTCATATTTATCTACATTAAAAATGGCGAGGAACAGTTTATTGGTAGTGCCCAGCATAAAAACACATAATTGAAATACAAAAATGGGTACGCCAAATTTCAGCTCATCCCAAACCTGCTGTTTATGAAATGAAAAGTGGAGGTAATCTTTTTTTAAATAATACCAAACCGCAAATAAATTAACCGCAATTAACGAAATGGCAATACCCCAAATACGCCCCATCCAACCGGTAAAAAAGAAAACGATCAAAATAACCGACAAAGCATATTCTATGATTGATTTGGAAATACCAATAATTGCATACCCATTTACTTCGTTGCGGTTGCGTACCAATGCAAATAACTGCTCACTGCAAAAAACTAAAAATGCCAAAGCAGGAATGATAAAAATAAAGGAGGTTGGTAATCCAAAGTTTTTCCAGAGTGCATCTTTAAAAATATACAGGCTAAGCGTGGCCAAAACCGTCATGATAGCTGCAATAAAAAAATTACTGGTGAAAGAGACTGCAAAATCTGCTTTCGTTTTTTTAAAATAATCGGCTGTTGAGGACTGTATCATGCCCAGTGTAATGAATGGTGCCATCAGTATCATGTTGCTGGCGAATAAACTCAGTATCCCATTATCGATTGGTGTAAGAAATTTAGGATTTGTAAATAATGGAATTAAAATAAAAGATATACCCTTGGAAAAAAAATTGGTGAATACATATTTACCTACTGACGTGTAGACAGGATTTTGAACCGCTATTTTAACTTTATTTACAATGGACATAATTACGCCTGTGTTAATGCTGCAAAACAAAGCTACACGTTGTGTCAATCAGCATTTAATTATTATTCATCCACTTGTCGTACCACATCTGAAACGTCAGTATGTACCAGATTTTTTCGGCTCTTTCTATCTTGCCGTGATAAAACGATTTTTTTATCTGTTGTATTATATCATTGTTGAAAATATTTTGTTTTATAATGAATTCTTCATCAAAATACCTGTCAACGAAAGGTTTCAGCTCATTTTGTAACCAGGCTGCTATAGGAATACCAAACCCCATTTTAGGCCTGTCCATCATTGCAGCCGGAATGTATTTATGTACAATTTCTTTAAGGATGAATTTTTTATTGCCCTTGTTGTATTTATATTCCAATGGCAGTTGCGCAGCCCATTCAATTATGCGATGGTCTAAAAAAGGTTCCCTGCCTTCCAGGCTTACACTCATGCCTGCCCTGTCAACTTTTTGCAGTATATCATCCAGCAGGTAAGTCTGGTAATCTACTGCCATCATGTATGATAAAACTGAATAATTAGCCGGTTTAAGATCAGTACTGTCGAAGTAGGAAGGCATTTGCTGAATACTGTTTTTAAACAGCTCGGTTAAATCTTTGGTATTCATCTGCTGCGTCATGCTCATTAAAACATTTTTGGCAGAAGGTTCTTTTAAAAGTGATTTTACTTTTTCGTACCTGCTGTGAAAAAGATATTTTTTATTAAATACCGGTATCATATCAGCGGGGATCCTGTCCATTACTGCTGCAACACTTTTACGGATAAAGCCCGGCACCTTTTTTATAGAACTGCCATATTTAACCATATAATCATAGCGGTTATAGCCGGCAAAAATCTCATCGCCTGCATCGGCCGATAAGGCCACGGTAACTTTCTCCCGGGCTATGCGGCTAACGAGTGTTGTGGGTATGGCGCTGCTATCGGCAAAGGGTTCATCATAAAAAAAAGGAAGCTGCGGAACAATATCGAGCGCTTCTTTTTCGGTACAATAATATTCTGTATGATCTGTACCCAAATGAGCAGCTATTTCTTTTGCAAAAGGGGCTTCATTCAAACCAGCATCGGGCACACCAATGGTAAAGGTTTTTATTTTTTCGGTATTGTTTTTTTGTAAAATGGCCGTTACACAGCTACTGTCGTAACCGCCGCTTAAAAATACACCTACGGGCACATCACTCACCATGCGGTATTGAAAAGCACTGGTCAATATTTTTTCTGTTTCTTCAATGGCATCGGGTAAACTAATATCCAGGATAGGTTTGTTATAGGCATCATATACACTCCAGTATTGGTGGGTATCTAAACGTTGCCTTTTTATATCATAAATCAACAAATGGCCCGGTTTTAGTTTATGGGCGTTGTTGAAAATACAATGAGGCGTGGGTACATAACCAAATTGTAAAAAAGCAGCCACCGCATCATTATTAATTTGTTTTTCAAAAAGCGGGTGCTGCACAAGGGCTTTCAACTCAGACCCAAAAAGAAATAAACCATCTTTTAAATAATAGAAAAAAGGTTTTACACCGGCCCTGTCCCTGCAGGCAAATACTTTTTGTTCAGCCTCATCATAAATAACAAAAGCAAACATGCCGATGAATTTTTGCAAAGCCAAACCTCCCCATTGCTGGTAGGCATGTAAAATAACTTAGGAGTCGCTGTGGCTGTCAAATATATGTCCCTTGCTTTCAAGTTCTTTTTTTATCTCAGCATAATTGTAAATTTCGCCATTGAAGGTAAGATGCAGGCTGCCAAATGTTTTAGGCTGGTTGCCGCCTGCTGATAAATCTATAATGCTTAACCTGCGGTGGCCCAGGCCTATAATAGCATCATCGGTTTCATACATTCCATAGCCCTCACCATCCGGGCCCCGGTGAGCCATGGTGCGGTTCATTTTTTCTAAAACCTCCCGGCTGGTTTTTTTATTAAAATCTATAAAGCCTGATATACCACACATGCTGAAAAATTTAAGTGCAAAGGTAAGTGCTACGGATTTAACTATGGGCGGTTACAGTCCAAATTGTGGCAAGGTTTGCCAACCTTTAAAATATTTATTTGAACTTTAGAGACCCTTACTAAAGGGTTGGCAACCCTATTGGTCCAGGGCATTATCATAAATTTTTCTCAATCCCGCAATATGCTGATCTAAAGTAAAATTATTAATGGCCCTTTGCCTGCCGGCTTTTGCTTTTTTCAACAAAATATCTTTACTTGTTTCACTCAGCCCAACAATTTGAGAAG
>JAYURK010000088.1:0-15166 GCA_043756235.1 Ferruginibacter sp.
ATCGTGCAATTCTGCACTAATCATACCCCGTTCTTTTTCCTGTGCTTCAATAGTGGCCTGGTTAATTAGTTTTTGTTTTTTTACCTGCTCATTAATCAGCTGTTTTTCTAATTGCTTTTGTTCGGTAACATCTCTTATGGCGCCAATTAAACGTACTGGTTTGCCATCTTCATTAACTGCAAAACCTTTATCCGAAATAAACCTGTAAGTGCCATCTGCATATTGAAAGCGGTATTCATCCGCCCAGTTTTTTTTGCCTGCCAATAAATCCTGAGTAAAATTTTTCTTCACTCTTGCTTTATCATCAGGGTGTATTTTATCAAACCACCAGTCCAGGTTGTTGGCTAATTCTTCTTTTGAGTAACCTGATATTTTATAAAAAGCATCGCTTCTGTAAATTTCATTTGTTTTTAAATCCAAATCCCATATTGCCTCGGAAGTGGCGTTAACGGCATGGGTAAAACGCTCGTGCATTTTCTCCATCTGCGCCTGTGTGTTTTTTGTATCTGTTATATTTATTGCCTGCCCCCCAACAAACCGTTTTTTATCTGTTGTTTCAAAAGCAAACGCATGCGATACAAAATGAACCGCAGTACCATCCGGACTTATTATTTTATGATCAGAAATAACAGGCTTGTTATTTTCTAATACTGCTTTGTTACGTGCAATAAGTTTTTGCGCAAGTTTTTCGGGAAAAATTTGAGTAAGATGTTTTCCTGTGGGGTCTTCATCAGTGTATAATACTTCGCTGTAAGATTTGTTGGCAAAAATTACATAGTTATTTTCATCGTATATCCAGCAACCGGTTTGGCTGTTTTCCATAAACATGCCAAAGAGTGTTTCAATTGCATGCGGCATGGCAAAGTATGCTGCCTGGTTATTTATTATATTTTTTTTGTTGCTTATTACAATTGTACTGTCATTATTTATTAATGTAGCGGTAGAAGTATAATGTATAGCTTCTCCGGCAGCTGATGTAAAAATAATTTCGCCGCTCCAGCAGCCTGTTTTAAAAATTTGTAATAATGCCCTGAAACGGGTGGTGTTTTTAAATTTAAAATGTAATGCCTCACTTAAAATCTGGCGGCCTTTATGTTTTTCAGTTAATCCTAAATGCGTTTCTGCTGCTTTATTAAAACCAGTAATATAAAATTTAGTGTTAGTAGTTATAACACTATCATACAAAAATGCAGTTTTATTTTCTGTCATTTCCCCGGCTTTGTAGCTTACACTTAGAAAAAGCTCACTCTTTTCCGGTTGATGCAGGGCTGGTGGTTTCATGATATTGAATGCTGTGTTTGAATGTTGAATAACGTGTTTTTTCAAACTTTAGTATGTAATTATACGGTCATTTACGTTTTTTCCCTCTTAAAACTTATCTTCGAATAAAATTAGTTGTTTAACTAACTAATTTGAACAAAGAAGATTAATTTTGTACACACAATAATATATCATGCAAAGAATTATTAAAAAAGTAGCTGTTTTAGGCAGCGGCGTAATGGGCAGTCGTATTGCTTGTCATTTTGCAGGCGTGGGTTTACAGGTGTTGTTATTAGATATTCAACCACCCCCATCTCCTGAAGGGGAGAAAAAACCTGCTGATAAAAATAAGATTGTAAATGATGCATTAACCGCAGCTATTAAAAGTAACCCAAGCCCGGTTTATACAAAAGATGTAATTAAGAAAATAAAAACCGGAAACTTTACCGATAACATGAAAGATATTGCCGACTGCGACTGGGTAATAGAAGTTGTGGTAGAAAGACTGGATATAAAGCAATCTGTTTTTACCGAAGTAGAAAAATACCGTAAGCCAGGCACATTAATTACTTCCAATACTTCAGGCATTCCTATACACATGATGGCCGAAGGCAGGAGCGATGATTTTAAAAAACACTTTTGCGGCACACACTTTTTTAATCCACCAAGATATTTAAGGTTATTAGAAATTATACCTACACCATTTACTGATGCAGCAGTTGTAGATTTTTTAATGCACTACGGCAGTTTACAATTAGGTAAAACAACGGTGTTGTGTAAAGATACTCCTGCATTTATTGCCAACCGGGTTGGTGTATTTGGTATGATGGCCATTATGAATGCCATGGAAAAACTGCAATTAAATGTAGACGAAATTGATGCCTTAACAGGGCCGGTTATCGGCAGGCCTAAATCGGCAACTTTCCGTACAGCAGATGTAGTGGGTATTGATACATTGGTAAAGGTAGCAAAAGGTGTGGCAGATAATTGCCCCAATGATGAAGCGAAAGAAGTGTTCAATATTCCGGGATGGTTAACTACAATGATAACCAACAACTGGTTGGGTGATAAAACCGGCCAGGGATTTTTTAAAAAGACGAAGGGTGATAAAGGCGAAAAAGAAATTCTTACGTTGAATTTGCAAACTTTGGACTATGCTGCAAAACAAAAACCAAAATTTGCAACTTTGGATGCCGCTAAGCCCATTGAAGATTTGAACGCCAGATTAAAAGTATTATGTGCAGGCACAGATAAAGCCGGAGAATTTTACCGCCAGTTTCATTATAATTTATTTTCGTACATCAGCCACCGTATCCCGGAAATAAGCGATGAAATATACAGGGTTGATGATGGTATGATGGCAGGCTTTGGCTGGGAGATTGGTGCATTTGAAAGCTGGGATGTATTAGGCGTTGCAAAAACTACCGAGGCAATGAAGGCCGCAGGATATAAAGTAGCATCATGGGTGGATGAAATGATTGCAGCTGGTAATAAAACTTTTTATAAGGTTGAAAATGGTAAACGTTTATGTTACGATGTTGCCACTAAAACTTACAAAGCACTACCCGGCGGCGAAGCATTTATTGTAATGAAGAATTTTGAAAACGAAACGGTTTGGAAAAATGCTGCCTGCAGAACTTATCATTTAGGTGATGATGTTTTAGGATTGGAATGGTACACTAAAATGGGCAGCATTGGGGGCGAGGTTTTGGAAGGTATTCAAAAATCGATTTCACTTGCCGAGCAAAAGTATAAAGGGCTGGTAATTGCAAATGAGGGCGCTAACTTTAGTGCAGGTGCCAACGTAGCCATGATTTTTATGATGGCCATAGAACAGGATTATGATGAAATTGATATGGCAATAAAGCAGTTTCAGCAAACGATGATGAGGGTTCGTTATTCTGGAATTCCGGTAGTTGTGGCACCGCATGGTTTGGCATTGGGCGGCGCCTGCGAAATGAGCTTGCATGCTGATAAAGTTATTGCGGCCGCAGAAACTTATACCGGTTTAGTGGAGGTAGGCATTGGCGTTATACCCGGCGGTGGCGGTACAAAAGAATTTGTATTGCGTGCCGCTGATGAAATGCACGAAGGCGAAGTGGATACTTTAACCTTACAAAATCGTTTCTTAACTATTGCTACCGCAAAAGTGGCAACATCGGCTTATGAGGCTTTTGATTTAGGTATTTACAGAAAAGGTAAAGATGCCGTTAGCATTAACCCGGGCAGAAGAATTGCAGAAGCCAAACAGGCTGTTGTTGATTTATATAATGATGGATATGTAATGCCGGTGCAACGCACCGATATAAAAGTTTTGGGCCGCAGCGCCTTAGGTGCCATGCATGCCGGTATTAATGGTATGTGGCGGGCTAACTACGCTACTGATCATGATGTAACTGTTGCAAAAAAATTAGCGTATGTAATGTGTGGTGGCGATTTAAGTGAACCGCAATTAGTAAGCGAACAATATTTGCTTGACCTGGAGAGAGAAGCTTTTTTAAGTTTAACTGCCGAAAAGAAAACTTTGGAGCGGATACAGAGTATTTTAAAAAGTGGTAAGCCACTTAGAAATTAAGGTGAACAGTTAACTAAGAATATTTTTATTACCTTACATAAAAATAGCAGAATATGAGTACGCTTTTTGTAACGTCAAAAAATAAAACTGATATAAAATTGGCCAATTCTGTTTTAAAGAGAATGGGTTTTGCTGTTAAATTACTTTCAGAAGATAATAAGGAAGATTTGGGAATGCTTTATTATATGAATAAGGCAGATAGAAATAAAAAAGTATCAAGAGAAACTGTAATGAAAAAACTGGCGAAATGAATGTAGTTTTTCTTTCCAGTTTTGAAAAAGATATAGATAAGCTTGCTGAAAATGCAATTAAACAAAAAGTTCTAAATATTATTCTGCAATTAGAAAATGCAGGCAGCCTGAAGGAAGTAGGGGCACTAAAAAAAATGAAAGGTGCTACTAATGCTTACAGAATTAAAGTAAATGATTACAGGTTGGGTTTCTTTTTTGAAAATAATGTTATTGAACTGGCCAGATTAAAACATCGGAAAGACATTTATAAATTTTTTCCTTAACCGTTAAGCTTGCTTAACGGTTTTTTATTGTATAATATGGGAGAAGCTCAAATAATGCCTCAAAAAAATCTACTCCTCATTAATGCCGCAATACATATTTACGGCGATGCGGCCAGTGATGCTATTGCAAAATTTATTGCAGCCGATATTGCACATTTTTGGAATGATGCCGGCGGGCTGGTAAAAATTAAAAACGAAATTTTTAATGTGCAGTTTAATATGGAAGGTATTTGGGCCAAATCCTTAACACCCGAAATGATTCATGAAAATACAGATCCCCGCAATAATTATTTCAGGATAGAAGAATATGCTTCGGGCAATATTTCGTTTGTAGATGGGTTAAACAGCAACACCGGTTATTTTAAGTTAGAAAATTTATTGAATAATTCCACCACGGCAGCGCATGAGTTTGGTCATACCCTCGGGCTGGATCATCCGCACAATCTCGATATCCGGGGTAAGGGCACACCGGGCATCATGTATCCCCGGGGCACCTGGGTAGATCCGCATTTTCAATATTACGCTAATGTTGCACCCGGAGAAAATGGCGGCACACTAAACCCATTTACAAGAAAAGTTTTGCAAAAAGATATTGATGATTTGCGGCTGCATAAACTAAATTTTAATAGGGAGGGCTTTGCAATTGTTGGGGGCTTTTCATCGGTGTGGCACCCAAAACATTTACCCTGATACTGAAAAATTTTTCACTTATCTTCAATCCCTCAAAACCCTTAAACATTTATGGCAATTCTTTCCATCGAAAATTTATCTAAAAATTATGGTGCAATAAAAGCATTACAAAATGTAAGTTTTGAAGTGCCGGAGAAAACTGTTTTTGGCATACTGGGGCCAAATGGTAGCGGAAAAACTACTTTGCTGGGCATTGTTATGGATGTATTAAAAGCAAGTGGTGGCAAATTTTCGTGGTATGGCGAACAGAGTACAGCTGCAATGAGAAAAAAAATTGGGACACTTTTAGAAACACCAAATTTTTACCATTACCTGAGCGCCGAAGCCAATTTAAAAATTGCAGCAAGAATAAAAGGCAGAGGAGAAGAGGATATTGATAAAGTATTGCAGCTGGTAAATTTATACCAGCGCAAAAAATCAAAATTTAATACCTATTCTTTAGGGATGAAACAAAGGCTGGCAATAGCCGCTGCACTTTTAGGCGATCCGGATATTTTAGTTTTTGATGAACCCACCAATGGGTTAGATCCTGCAGGTATTGCAGAAATAAGAGAACTGATAAAAGAACTGAACCGCAAAGGCAAAACCATTATTATGGCCAGCCATATTTTAGATGAGGTAGAAAAAGTTTGTACGCATGTTGCCATTATTCAAAAAGGAGTTTTAAAAATGGTGGGCTCGGTTAAAGAAGTAATGAACACTGATGGCAGCAATAATTTAAATGCTGTAATAATTGAATTGGGCGCCGATGATAATGTAAGGCTGAAAAATATACTGCAGCAAATGAGCGGTGTATCAGCAATAACAACTGTAAATAATCACCTGCAAATTACCAGCGAAACAGTAACTGCCGCATCGGTAAATAAATTTTGTTTCGAAAATGGCATAGTGCTTACCAAACTAAACGAAAAACACAAATCACTTGAAGCAAGATTTTTAGAAATAACCGGTACTAAAAGTGAAAAATAATTTTAAGAATTTTAATATTTTGATATGAATGAGCTTTTAAAAATTGAATGGCTTAAGTTAAAAAATTACACGGCATTTAAAGTGCTGGCTTTGTTTTTTGCATTGGGTGTTATTGCCACCAATTATGTGGTGTATATCATTAATCGTGAAGTGGTGCAGCAGGTACCTGTTGCCGGTATCATTGCTTTTACGCCTTATAGTTTTGATATGACCTGGCATACCACCAGTTATGCTTCGGGTTGTATTTTACTGTTGCCCGCTATGCTTTTGGCAATATTAATAACAAATGAATATGGATTTAAAACACACCGTCAAAACATAATTGATGGATTAACACGACAACAATTTATAGGTGTAAAAGTAATACTGGCTTTAATTTTTGCATTGGTTGCAACGGTGCTGGTATTTTGTACAGCGCTGGTGTTTGGTTTATTTTCGGGCACCAATTTTTCTTTTAATGGCATCGAAAATGTTGGGTACTTTTTTTTTAAAGCACTAACGTATAACCTTTTTGCAATTTTAGTGGCAGTATTAATAAAACGTACCGGCTTTGCCATCGGGTTATTATTCATTTACCTTGGCGGCGAAAATTTTGTATCTCAATTGTTGTGGGGGTTAAGTATAAAATTAAAAAAAGATGGTAAAACTGATTTGGGTAATATGGGTGATTATCTTCCTTTAAATGCCGTAGATGGCTTGTTAGAATTTCCGGACAACACCGTAAAATCGTTAAGCAAAACAATAATGCCGCAGGATGTTACCTGGCTGGTGATTACACTGGCCGTTATTTACCTGGCATTATTTTATTTTTGGGCTACAAAAAAATTCATTAAATCAGATCTTTAATGTTTCACAATATTTTCAAGCGCAGTTTCAATAGTTTTAAATTGAAAATTAAAACCCGTACCCGTAATTTTCTTATCACTAACAGTAGCACTCTTTAAAATTTCAATGCTTCTTTGCCCAAGCATTATTTTTAAAATAAGTTGGGGTACATACATCGGGATATAAAATTTCCCTTTCATTTTTTTTGCCAGCGTAAGCGTTAAGGTTTTATTATCTGCCGGGGCAGGCGCCACTGCGTTATAAGCTCCCTGAATATTTTCATTTTCAATGGCATATAAAAAAAGCCTGCATAAATCATCTATATGTATCCAGCTTATCATTTGTTTTCCATTACCCAAAATGGTTGCAATACCAAACTTTAGCGGATTCATGAATTCTTTTAGTGCGCCACCTTTTGCACTCAGCACTATGCCAATTCTGTATTTCACCAATCTTATATTCAGCTCAGTAACCGGTTCAATACTTTCTTCCCAAAGCTTGCAGGTTTCACCTAAAAAATTATTATCGGGGGCATCATCTTCTGTAAAAGCTTTTGGCGGCATGCTGTCTTCACCGTAATACCCAATAGCACTGGCACTAATAACCGCTTTTACTTTATGGGGGTTTTGTTGTAAACTTTTTACAATTAACCGGGCACTTTGGGTACGGCTGCTTACAATTTCTTTTTTATAATCTTCAGTCCATTTTTTATCCATCACCCCGGCACCAGCCAGGTGTATAATGTAATCTGCTTTTTGCAGGGCTGCAATATCAAGCTGTTGTTTTTTTACATCCCACTGGGCATAGTTTACTGCAGCAGCGGCTTTTTGTTTATCCGGCTCACGGCTTAAAATTATTACGGCATACCCCTTATCCGTTAAAAGTTGTGTAAGTGCTTCACCTACCAACCCCGTGCCGCCGGTAATTAATACTGTTTGCATGTTTATTACTATTTGTGTGTAAAAACAAAATTTTTCACATCTTGTTTGCAATTGCAGGCATTATGTTTAATTTATACTAAAATTTGGGTTAAAATTTTTGCTGATGCCTTAACTATAGCTTGTAAAGTAATGCTATTGCTTTTTAATTCGTAATTTTATTATAAAGATAGTTGTAATGAAAAATTTTATTTTTTGCCTCTCCATAATATTATTGGTGCCGGCTGCAGTTAGCAGCCAAAAAGTAACCTATTCAGATTTTGACCAGGAAGACAGCCGCGATATCAATTTTGAAATAATTGGTAAAATGAACGGTAATTTTTTGGTGTATAAAAATTTACGCTGGCGCCATAAGATCAATATTTTTGGCGACGACATGAAGATAAAAGAAACAATAAAGCTTGATTTTGTACCTGATAAAACCTTTAATGTAGACTTTATTACCTATCCCGATTTTTTTTACATGATCTATCAATACCAGAAAAAAAATATACTGTATTGCATGGCAGTTAAGATGGATGGTAATGCTAAAAAGATTTCGGAGCCTGTACAGTTGGATACCACGCAAATAACTATGCTGGCCGATAATAAAATTTACACTACCATACACAGCGAGGATAAACAAAAGATCGTAATCTTTAAAATTCATAAAAAGAACGATAGGTCAAATATTGTTACGCTGTTGTTTAATACCGATTTAAAATTAATTGCCAATAAAAACCGCCAATCACTATCGTATGAAGAGCGCCGCGATAATTATGATAATTATTTAGTGGATAACGAGGGCAATTTTATTTTTACAAAAGACAGTAAATCGGGCAACAGGGATAACAGTAATAATTTAAACCTTGTAATTAAAGAACCCCAGCAGGATACATTTGCTTATCACAATATTGATTTGGGTAAAAATTTTATTGATGAAGTAAAATTAAAAATCGACAACCTTAATAAAAGATATTTAATCAACTCGTTTTACTATAAAAAAAGCCGCGGCAGCATAGATGGTTTATTATCGGCCATCTGGGATAAATCCAACGATAAAATATTTACACAAAATTTTATTGAACTGGGCGACTCGTTAAGAAACGAAGTAAAAACCAGTGGCCAGTTACGCTATGCCCTGGATGATTTTTTTATACGGCAGGTGGTGGCAAAAAAAGATGGTGGCTTTTTATTAACTGCCGAAGATTTTTCGAGCCAAAACCGTGGCGGCAACAACCAATGGAACCGTTGGGATTATTTAAATAATTATTATTACAGTCCTTACTCCTCTTATTATTATAATCCTTACTTCGGTTATTACCGCCCCTTAAGCAGTTTTAATAATAACCAAACCACAAGGTATTATTATGCCAACATTTTAATATTAAGTGCCGATAAAAATGGAAAAATAGAATGGAGTAAAATAATTCATAAAGATCAGTTTGACGACGGTAATGATAATTTTTTATCTTTTGGTACAATGAATAAGGGTGGGCAAATTCATTTTTTATTTAACGATGATAAAAACCGCAACCAGATAATTGCTAACCAGAGTATTTCACCCAATGGGCAGTTAACCCGTAACGCCACTTTAAAAAGCCAGGAAAGAGGTTATCAGTTTATGACCCGCCTGAGCAAACAGGTAGGCGCCAGCCAAATGATAATTCCATGCATTTACCGCAGCTATATTTGTTTTGCAAAAGTTGATTTTTAAAAAAACTTTTTAATCATTGCAATAATTAACCACCTTTGCAAAGCATTTGTAATTATTCAATATAAAATATTTTGTAAAAAGTGACCGGCAGTTTCAGGGCCAATAATCCATATAATACTTTCCTGATGCTAGTGTATGGCATATTGCTTAAGCTGCCCATGTTTTTGCATCCGGTAACTCCGCAAACTCAGCAGATAGATGGTTTTTTATACCGGGCAATATTAAATTGGTTACAACCTATCGGTGGCAGTTTTCCTTTTATCTATCCCTTAATAGCTTATATTTTATTATATACCCAGGCGGTATCGTTTAATAAATTAGTTAACGATTTAAGGTTGATGCAAAAACCAAATTACCTTACCGGCATGAGTTACCTGCTGGTAACTTCCTTATTTACCGAATGGAATATGCTGTCGTCCCCACTTATTATTAATACACTTTTAATATGGGTATGGGCACGTATGAGCAGCCTTTACAGCGATGCAAATGCAAAAACATCTCTCTTTAATATTGGCATCGCCATTGGGCTGGCCACATTTTTTTATTTTCCCTCCCTGGCTTTTGCAGCGCTGATAATTTTTGGTTTAGCCATCATCAGGCCTTTTAAATTATCGGAGTGGCTGATAGCGTTGCTCGGTATCATTACCCCATATTATTTTATTTTGGCCTGGGCTTTTTTAACTGATAAATGGAAAGAATATCGTTTTCCGGGAATAGCTGTAACCAGCCCTAAGTTTAATCAAACCAACTGGTCGGCTGCGGCCATTATAGTGGTGATAGTAACAGCTTTAGCCGGTATTTATTTTATAAGACAAAATTTCAGGCGGCAACTTATACAAACCCGTAAAAGCTGGACGTTAATTTTTTTATATCTTTTTGTTGCCGTATTTGTACCTTTTATTAATGCCACACATACTTTTGAGTACTGGATTCTTTGTGCGGTGCCCATTGCTGCTTTATTAGGAGCTGCATTTTTATATCCTGCAAAAAAAACAATACCACTTGTACTGCATTGGGTAATGGTAGCTTTTGTAATTGCCATCAACTACTTTGTAAAATAAAACTCCCGGATTTGCAATTATCAACCATAGATTGCGAGCCAGCTGCAAAAGGCGGAATTGCTGCAAATTATCCATTTGCAAATTCGATATTCGATATTGTTTTACATTTGCAACCTAAATATATCAGCACATGAAATTTGGCGTAGTAGTTTTTCCGGGAAGTAATTGCGACAGGGATATGATTGCCGCTCTGCAAAACGATTTGCAACAGGAGGTAATACAACTTTGGCATAAAGATAAAGAGCTGGGCATGTTTACTACTGATGATTGTATTGTACTGCCCGGCGGTTTTAGTTATGGCGATTACCTGCGTTGCGGCGCCATAGCCCGCTTTAGCCCCATGATGCAAAGCGTAATTGCATTTGCCAACAAAGGCGGTAAAGTTTTAGGCGTGTGTAATGGTTTTCAAATTTTATGCGAAAGCGGTTTATTGCCTGGTGTATTGTTACGTAACAGCCAGCAACAATTTGTGTGCAAAAACGTTTACATTAAAGAAGCCGCTGCAGCCGGTTGCCAGCCACTGCAAATACCGGTAGCACATGGCGAGGGGCGCTATTTTGCAAATGATAAAACATTGGAAGAACTGGAAATGCACCGCCAAATTATTTACCGGTATTGCGATAAGGAAGGAAAAATTACGCCGCAAGCCAACCCAAACGGTGCCCTGCACAACATTGCAGGAATCTGTAATAAAGAAAGAAACGTATATGGTATGATGCCACATCCTGAAAGGGCCACCAGCAGCATATTAAAAAATGAAGATGGTAAAAATGTGTTCAATCACCTGTTTGGTATAAACTAATGTTAAAGAATAGTTGTGTGATAAACAATACTTACTTTAATTAGTCTTACTGGTAATTTTGAAAAATAAATAAAAAAAAGATGAAAAAATTATTTGCAGTTTTTATGTTGATGATGTTTTTGGGCGGAGTAAATGCACAAATAAATAACCCGGTACAATGGACGTACAGTGCTAAAAAAATTGCAGATAAAACTTATGAACTGCATATTACCGCCACCATTGGTAACAACTGGCATTTATATGCACAGGATGCAGGCGAAGGGCCGGTACCAACACAAATTTTATTTACGGCAAATCCTTTAATTAAATTAGATGGCAAGGTTAAAGAAGTGGGAAAGATGGAAAAGGCCTTCGATAAAAATTTTAATTCAACGCTAAAATATTATGCAAAAACTGTAGACTTTGTGCAAAAGGTTAAAGTAAAATCTACCATTGCTACAGTAATAAAAGGTTCGGTAAATTATATGGTTTGTAACGACAGGCAGTGTTTACCTCCAAAAGATGTTCCCTTTAGCATTAAAGTAGGCGGAAAGTAATATTTCCACTGTAAATATATCTCCCGATTTTTTTTCGGGATTTTTTTTTAAAACAATCATCATGCGATTTAAATTACCAGCGCTGCTGCTCCCCATTTTATTTTTATTTAGTGGCTTATATGCCCAGGACAGTGCTTACGTACAGTGGACCGGTAACGGAAAAAAAATAAGTGAGGGAAATTATGAAATTCATTTAACTGGTATCATAAAGGCGCAATGGTATTTATATGCAAAAGCAAAACAAATTGAAGAGGTAGAAGGATTAAAAATTTCTTTTTCAGATTCTTTGATACAAAATATAGGGCAGCAAACAATTACCGGCAGTGCAATATTTATAACAGATACCATTTTTCAAACCAATAAAAAAATTGAGGTATCACAGGGAAATATCGACATTGTACAAAACATAAAAATAGAAGGTGCCGTTCCTGCAAAATTAAAAACAACACTCCTGTATAATATTGGAGGTGCCGAATTTATTCCCGAAGAACAAAAAATAGCAATAAGCCTTGAAGGTGGTATTGATATGTCTTCTTCCAACAGGATACTCATACCGTCCATCGATCTTAATAATCCGGTAAATTCCTGCGGCGGCACCGGTATTCAAACAAAAGAGTCTGAAGGTAACGGGTTGTTAACAATTTTTTTATTAGGTTTTTTAGGCGGGTTAGTAGCATTAATAACCCCCTGTGTATTTCCAATGATTCCGTTAACGGTTTCTTTTTTTACAAAAAAAGCCACCACAAAAAAGAAGGGTATATTTAATGCGGTGATGTATGGGTTCTTTATATTTTTAATTTATATTTTATTAAGCGTTCCTTTTTATTTTATTGATAGTGCCAGTCCCGAGATATTAAATTCGGTTTCCACCAATCCCTGGTTAAACGTAGCTTTCTTTGCGGTGTTTATCTTTTTTGCTTTATCATTTTTTGGTTTGTACGAAATTACTTTGCCCAGCAGCTTTACCGGCAAGGCCGATGCAAAAGCAGGTACCGGTAATTTATTGGGTATATTTTTTATGGCCCTTACTTTGGCTATCGTTTCTTTTTCCTGCACAGGTCCCATACTCGGTTCATTATTGGTAGGCTCCTTAAATGGCGGTGCTGTACAATTAACCGCAGGTATGGGTGGCTTTGGTTTAGCATTGGCTTTGCCATTTGCGTTGTTTGCGTTGTTTCCTAACTGGTTAAACTCTTTACCAAAATCAGGCGGTTGGCTAAATTCGGTTAAAGTGGTTTTGGGTTTTGTGGAAGTGGCACTTGCCTTTAAATTTTTATCCAATGCCGATTTAGTAAAACATTGGGGGTTATTAAAAAGAGAGGTTTTTATTGGTATTTGGGTAGCCGTTGGTATCGGTTTAACCCTTTATCTTTTGGGTAAAATAAAATTTCCTCACGATAGCCCAATAAAAAAATTGAGCAAAGCAAGAATTGCTTTGGCAGTTTTAGTGGGAGCATTTACTGTTTATCTTATTCCCGGGTTAACCAATACAAAATATGCCAACCTCAGTTTGATTAGTGGTTTTCCGCCACCACTTTGTTACAGCGTATATGAAAGCCCCATAAACTGTAAAAATTTTGAGCCTTATAAAGACTATTCAGAAGCTTTAGAGATAGCAAAAGCTCAAAATAAACCTATACTAATTGATTTTACTGGATATGCATGCGTTAACTGCAGAAGAATGGAAGAAAATGTTTGGACTGATGTGGAAGTAAAGACATTAATGAGTGAAAAATTTGTATTGGTTTCATTATATGTAGATGATAAGAAGAAACTTCCTGCGGCACAACAGTTTACTTATAAAACAAAGGAAGGTATTGAAAAAGAAATTTTAACCGTAGGAGATAAATGGGCAACTTTTGAAACGGAAAATTTTAAAAATAATGCACAGCCTTTGTATGCTATCATTAATACCGAAGAAATTTTATTAAATAATCCTGTTGGCTATACACCCAACATCGCAGAATATAAAAATTGGCTGGAGTGTGGTTTGCAGGCTTTTGAAAAAACAAAAAAATAATACCGCTACACCTTATCAAAACTCACACACTCTTTTAATTCCTTTTCGGTATAAGCAAGATTGTATTGTTTTAATACATCATCGGGCACACCATTCCATTGCGTAGGCGTGTTACCCACGTAGCCAATATCTTTAACGCCAATTTCCGAAGTGTAAAAACCGGTGGCGGTTAAATTACGCATCAGTTTAAAAAATTCCACGCCCTGGCTCATTTCGGGCTTTGCTTTTTTGGGGTAAGCAATCATATCTACCATTTCAATTTGCTGTGCGCCGGTACAATCTTTAAAGGCTTTGTTGTAGCGGTTAAGGCATTGCATATCTAACCACCGCAATCCGCCTTTCATGGGTATTTGGTGGTTGGGCATATCTTTTACAATAAATTCAATAAAGGCGGGCACTTTAGCGTCGCTGGCACTGCCGCTTACGGCATCTTTAGGAATAATAATATCTCCCAAAATAGTAATGGTAGCCATTTCTTCTGCAGTAAAAAAATTGCCTTTAGCTATAATTTCTTTTTCTCTTTTTAATTCATCCGGGTTACGGTCTAAATTAAATTGCGGTTCATCAATGGCTGCAGCGCCAGCTTCTTTATCCGCTGTATTGCAGCCAGCAATTACCGTTGGCACTGCAATAGCCCCGGTTGCTAAAAGTTTTAAAGATTTTCTTCTGTCCATTGCGTTAGCACGTTTTTATTTTAAAATATTTTTTTTAATTCATTCCTTCCATCTTCGCATGTATTCATTGAATATTGAATGTTGAGCATTGATTATTGAACATTTCCTTTTTCTCTTGCAAATTAAAAAGCCCGGCTCACAAATTGTTCTTCTTCATCTCATCAACAATATATTCCGATGCCCTCATACTCAACGCTAATATTGTCCAGGTAATATTTTTATCTGCCTGGCTTACAAACTGCCCGCCATCTACACAAAATAAATTTTTACAATCGTGTGCCTGGCTGTATTTATTTAATGCCGATTTTTTAGGATCATTGCCCATCCGCACTGTACCACCTTCATGAATAATTTCGCCGGGTTTACTAAGGCCATAATTATTTTTTTCGTCATCATCGCCGCCCCAGGTTATTACAGCACCCATATTATGCATTACTTCTTTAAAAGTTTCTTTCATGTGCTTAGCCTGTTTTATTTCATGCTCACTCCATTTTACATTAAATTTTAAAACGGGTATTCCAAATTTATCAACAGTGTTGGGGTCAATGGCGCAATAATTAGTTTCCAGCGGAATGGCTTCGCCACGGCCGGCCATACCCACACCGC
>JAYURK010000089.1:0-46101 GCA_043756235.1 Ferruginibacter sp.
ATGCATCTTTGTGTAAGAAGTTGATTGATAGGAATTAAATATCAATCATATCCAAAAATCCTGAAGAAGCCAAAAGAAATCAATTCAATGTTTGTGAAAAACCTAAACAAATCCAATATCAGTCAACTTCTAATTTTTGTAAACAATTAAAACTATTATAAAATTCTAAATCCTATCGAAAACACAAATACCCAAAGAGAACAAAAAAACCAGAATCTAAATCCTAAAGAAAAACGAGAACACCAATTATCCAATTATCCAATGCCTATGCTGTAAAAAGCGATGATGGCACGAAAGACAAAAGAAAACCAATATCCAGCCTATGCCTTTAAAAGCGATGATGGCACGAAGAACCGAAGAAAACCAAATCCTAAGCCTATGCTGTAAAAAGCGATGATGGCCCAAATGAAAGACCAACTGAAACCGGGATGAAATTATTTACATTCTACTAAGGAACCCCCTTAAGAAGTAGAATCCAAATGAATCCTGATTGAAAACAAAGCCGACTAGTGCTTGGTTGGTTCTCAAAAAAATTACTCTCATAAAGTTTGATTCGTCAAATTTTATGGGAGTTTTTCTTTTTAAGATAATGCATAGCTTACATTTACACAATGATATTGCAGCCCGGCACTCCGCTATCTTTTGTTCCAAAAAAAATAATTTCTTTGGTGCCCTCACAAACTGAGTTATTACATTATTTAAATTTAGAGGTGGAAACATTGGGCATCACAAAATTTTGTGTTCATCCAAAAGAATGGTACAGGGCCAAAACAAAAGTTGGAGGTACTAAAACCATAAATTTTAATACTATAAAAAAATTACAACCCGATTTAATAATTGCCAATAAAGAAGAAAATGTAAAAGAACAAATAGAAGAACTGGCGAATGAGTATAACGTACTGGTTACAGACGTTAATACTGTAGAGGATGCTTACCAAATGATTGATAACATTGGGTTGCTAACTCATACGGTTACCGCTGCAAAAAAGCTGGTGATAAAAATTAAAATTAATTTTGCGGCAATGCAGCTGCCAAAAGAAAAACTGCATACGGCATATCTAATTTGGAATAAACCATACATGGCTGCAGCTGGCGGCACCTTTATAAACGACATTTTAGAACATTGTGGTTTAAAAAATATTTTTGCAAATCTGCCACGATATCCTGCTGTAACTGTTGAGCAATTGCAAAAAGCAAAATGCAAATTGTTATTATTATCAACCGAGCCCTACCCTTTTAAACAAAAGCATATCGATTTATTACAAAAAGATTTGCCAGATACTAAAATTATTTTAGCCGATGGAGAAATGTTCAGTTGGTATGGCAGCCGTATGTTACTGATGCCCCAATATTTGCAGCGCCTGATCAATGGAGGATTGTGAATGGTGAATGGCAAATCGTCAATGATGAATAACACCCTGCAATAATTTCATCTTATAAACTATCATACTATTATTTTTATTGCCCATTGCCCATTGCCCATTGACCATTGCCCATTCACCACAGTTTACTACATTTGCAAAAAAACAAATTACTTATGAGCAAGTACAGTTCGGGTGTTTTATTTGGAGCAGAGTTAGAAGCCTTATATAACGATGCAAAAGATAACCAGTTTGCCTTACCGGCAGTAAATGTTATTGGTACCAATTCTATTAATGCTACATTAGAAACAGCAGCAAAAGTTAATTCGCCGGTTATTATTCAATTTAGCAATGGCGGTGCACAATTTTTTGCAGGCAAAGGAATGCCCAACGATAAATTACAAGCAAATATAGCCGGAGGAATTTCAGGCGCATTGCATATACATACTGTTGCCAAACATTATGGTGTACCCGTTATAATACATACTGATCATGCTGCAAAAAAATGGTTACCCTGGATTACTGGTTTACTGGATGCAGGCGAACAATTTCATAAAGAAAAAGGGCAGCCACTATTTAGTTCTCACATGCTCGATCTTTCTGAAGAACCCATTGAAGAAAATATTGCTACTTCTGTAGAATTTTATAAACGCATGGCGCCACTGGGCATGAGTATTGAAATTGAATTGGGTGTAACTGGCGGCGAAGAAGATGGTGTGGACAACAGCGACATTGATAATGCAAAATTATATACCCAACCGGAGCATGTAGCCTATTCCTATACCGAGTTGAGCAAAGTTGGAAAATTGTTTACCGTAGCCGCAGCCTTTGGCAATGTGCATGGCGTTTATAAATCGGGTAATGTACAATTAACACCTGTAATTTTAAAAAACAGCCAGGAGTACATTGAACGTGAGTTAAAAACTGCATCCAAACCTGTATACTTTGTTTTTCATGGCGGCAGTGGATCACCACAAAATCAAATACGTGAGGCTATTAGTTATGGGGCAATTAAAATGAATATAGATACCGATATGCAGTGGGCTTTTTGGGAAGGCATTTTAAATAATTATAAAAAGAACGAAGCATATTTGCAGGGGCAGCTGGGCAACCCCGATGGTGCCGACGTACCCAATAAAAAACATTACGACCCAAGAGTATGGTTACGCAAGGGCGAAGACAGTTTTATTAAAAGACTGGAAACCGCTTTTGAAGATTTGAATTGTATAAACAGGAATGCATAAATAAAAGTTTAAGGATTTAGATGTTTAGAAGTTTAGAAGCGTATTCGATTCAAACGAACTTCTAAACCCCTAAACCCTAAACGGCTAAACCTCTAAACGTTATAACTTTCTAAACTCAAAACTGTATCAAATATGAGCCAGAAGAAAGACGAAGATTTTGAATTAAACCTTACAGGCGAAGAAGGCGAAACTGATGAAACAAAGGCCAGCTGGTTTAAGCGTATTAAAAAAGGTATTCTTACCAGTACAAAGGATAAAAAAGATGCCCCTGAAGGTTTATGGAGCAAATGCCCTAATTGCAAATACACCTGCACCATATCGGAATTGGGCGAAAATAAATTTGTATGCCCCCAGTGTATGTACCATCACCGCATTGGCAGTGAAGAATATTTTGAAATTATTTTCGACGATAATCAATACGCAGAATTATTTGCCAACATTAAATCAAAAGACTTATTAAATTTTGTTGATTTAAAACCTTACAACAAACGCCTGGAAGAAACCTATGCTAAAACCGATATACATGATTCTATAACGGTGGCGCATGGTAAAGTAAACACACACGACCTGGTAGTGGCCTGTATGGATTTTGAATTTATAGGTGGAAGCCTGGGCAGTGTAATGGGCGAAAAAATAAGCCGTGCCTGCGATTATTGTTTGGCCAACCGCATCCCCTTTATGATTATTAATAAAAGTGGCGGTGCCCGTATGATGGAAAGCGCATTTTCCTTAATGCAGCTTGCCAAAACCTCTGGTAAATTATCGCAGTTAAGCGATGCACAAATTCCGTATATTTCTCTTTGCACCGATCCAACATTTGGTGGTACTACGGCATCTTTTGCCATGCTGGGAGATGTGATTTGTGGCGAACCCGGAGCCCTTATTGGTTTTGCCGGACCACGTGTAATAAAAGAAACCATTAAAAAAGATTTGCCCGAAGGTTTTCAACGCAGCGAATTTTTACTGGAGCATGGTTTTTTAGATTTTATTATTCCCCGTAAAGAACTTAAAGAAAAACTGGCCACGCTGTTGCTGTTATTTAAGGGATAACCTGTTTTAGAAATTACTTTCTCCCATCCATAAGTTTAGGGTGGAATTTTTTTAAGCGGCGGCCTCATACATAGACAGCCTCATTTTCAATTTCTGGTACACAGTAATGGAACACTGAAATGTAACAGCAACATCAGTATAGATCAGAAAAAAATAGAAGAAAAAAACAGGCCCTCGCATTTTAGAAATGAGACGGCCTGTTTTTTTATGATAAATTTATTTACTTAAAAATCTTTTCAAAAAAATCTTTCATGTCTTTCCACGAGGCTGAATCTGCTGCAGCGTTGTAAGCGATAGGTATTTCAAATTTTTGTCCCATAGCAGTTGCACCCGGATTGGTAAAGGCGTGTGTAGCGCCTTCATATTCTTTAAAAGTATATGTAGCCCCAATTGAATCCATTTGCTTTTTAAAGCCAACCACTTCTGCTGGTTTTACAAAAGGATCTGCGGCGCCATGGCAAACCAGTACTGCTGCTTTTAATAAATTTTTATCAGCCGGAACACCAGCAAGGTTTCCATGAAAACTTACTACCCCATTTAAATTTTCTCCTAACCTGGCCATGTTTAAAACCATTGCCCCGCCAAAACAGTATCCAATGGCGGCAATGTTGGCCGTATCGGCCTGCTGATATGATTTTATTTTTTCGAGGGCAGCATCAAACCTGCTTTTTGCTAAACCTGGATTGGTATAAAATGGTGTGGCTAATTTTCCGGCTTCATCCGGGTTATTACCCATTTTACCATCGCCATACATATCCACCGCCATTGCCAAATAACCCATTCCTGCTAATTGCCTTGCACGGCCTTTAACATAATCGTTAAGGCCCCACCACTCGTGAATAATTAAAACCACAGGGCGTTTGGCAGAGCTGTTTGAATCGTATGCTACAAAACCTGTAAGTTTTGCGCTATCTGTGCCGTAGCTAATATTTTCTTCAGTTATCACAGAGGTAGCGGACATAGTTTTGTCTGTAGCTTTTTTTGTGGAGCCCTCATTACAGGAGAATAAAACAAAAAATGCTGCCACTAACAGGAATGATAAATATTTCATTGATAAAAATTTTGGGTAAATGTAACAACCGATTATTAATTAAAGTTCAAAAAAAAATATGGAATAAAATATTTTTTACCGGCAACCGGATAGGAAAAGATTATTTTGTTTTAGCAGGATCAAGAATTATGGTGTGCACAAATAATATCCTTTCGTCCTGTATAGCGTCATCGGAATTTAGTGTTGTTTTTTTATAGAAAGCTGCATCATTACAATTCATACAACCCAGTACCACACTTTCTTTTTTAAAATCTAATTTGCCAGAGTTAGCTGTAGCAGCTATCATGCCTGTGTTTGCAGAATTACCACCATTAAATTCAAATGCTGCGTCATTTAATTTACGCAACTGGTATAAACTCATACCGGGCCTTATACCACTTTTTAATTGCCAAATGTTTTCTGCAACAGTTTGATCATAATTGATTGAACTTTCTGCCATTAATTGACCACCGATATATATTTTAGAGAGTTGCGTATTATTTACTTCATCTGCCCACAAAAAAACCACCTGCCTGTTAGTATTGGGGAAGATGATAGAACATTTTCCAATCTTTTTTTCTGACAGATAGTATATATCTTTTTTTACATTGTCTTCTCCAAAATAATATTTAAGGTATTCGTGAGAGTTGAATACAAACAAATCTTCTGCAAAATTTATTTCTTTTAGTTTGGGTAAAATTTGTTTGCGTATTAAAAAATTATATTCTTTTAATGTATCGGCCTGTTTTTCAGAAATACATACTGTTACATCATTGCTCTGATATAATTTTGATACCAGCCCGGTTGCATTTTCCTGATTGCAAAAAAAACCTTCTTTCCTAATGTCGGCGAGTATTTTTAAATATTCATCTGCAGAGGTAGTGCGGTATGTAAAACAAAAATCTTCTTTGGTATTAAAAACGGTTACAGCCCGTTGAACAGCATTGGTAGCTTTTATTTTACCAATACCTTTAAAATTGTAATCACGGGCAATGGTATCATTTAAATAAGTAGAACCTAAATAATTAAATCCTTTTTTAGAAACGTAACTGTCGAATTTTTGCTTTGGTACAGATGAAGATTCTAAAAGATTGAGCGCACAATAAACCTGGCACAGTGTTGCAGTGGAAGTTAGCAGCAATAAATAAATACAAAGTAAAAGTCTTTTCAAAATAAACTTGGTTTACATGTGCAAGCCTAAAATTCAGTTTGCATATGAGTGAAATAAAAACAGGTTATTTTGTTTTTAAAGGGGAGCTTTCAGGAGAGATACCGCATTAGTAGTTTTTCAAAAGCAAAGGAGTATAACGAAATTAGGCTATTTTGTTAAAATATACATAAATCATTCCAAATCTTAGGCCAGATAAAACAGCCCTGCAAATACAATCGGCCAGTTTTAAAATTGAAAATAGATTTCTGTGGCGCCGTATCCGTATAAAGGGTTGTACTGATTTACAAAAGATTTTACTTCTTTTTTTAACCTGAGGCTGTCGTGAATTTCATCTTTTAATTTGCCCGTACCCACACCGTGTATGATAGTAAAAACCGGCTGCCGATGGGCTACTGCCAGATCGTAATATTTTTCAAAAGTTTTTAACTGGATAGTAAGAATTTCAAAATTACTCAGGTGTTTCCAGCTATCCGTAATTTTTTCTATATGCAAATCCACTACTGTTCTGGCAGATTCTAAATTTTCTCTAACCCTTGTAGCATCATATACCCTGTAACCTGCATTGCCCAGGCTACTAAGGTCAACTTTTTCTTCCTCCACTTTGTTGGGGTAATTATCAAATAACAAATACCCAAAAGTGGGTTCGTTTTTTAACTGAATTTCTTCTATCTTTTTAAATATTTGTTTGCCTTTTAATTTTAGTGATACTTCAAAAAAAGGTGCTTTTCTTTTATCGGGTTCTTTTAAAGTAAATTCAAAATCAAACCGGGGGCTGTCGCTCAATTCTTCAAAATCTACATCATGCAAATAAAAATCAGCCAGGGGTTCTACAGTATTTTTCAGTTGAAACGCACTGTTACCCCCAATCATAAGGTTATAATTAAAATTATACGCTGTTTCCGTTTGATTGATCAAATGTATTTTAAATTTTTCCACCACATCGTCATCAAAAACATCTTTGCTAAAAACGGGCAGAAAAGAAAGTTTAATGCCATCACCTTCTTTAGGTTTAATGGTTATTTTTTCTTTACGCAACTGGTCGATAAAAATTTTTTTCTTTTCTGCTTCCTTTTTTTCGGTAAACATTTTAAAATAAGGAAAATCAATCTGGTCCATATACGCCGGAAAACGTACGCCTTTTACTTCTATCATCACCATTCTTTCATTCATAATTTCCACCACTTTACCGTCTTCGTTGGTAAGCAGTACGGTTATTTTATCGCCCACTTCGTATTTCATGGCACAAAAATACGGAAGGTTTAGGCTTCCGTATTTTAAAAGATTTTACATCAGCAAAAAATTATTCCTTTGCCAGCTTACTTTTTTTGTACCCGTATAAAAAATAAATTATCAGTCCAATGCCCAACCAGCCCAGAAACCATGCCCAGTTACTTTTTGTCATGCCGGTAAGTAAATACATACAGGTAATAAGCCCCATTAGTGGGATAAGGGAGTATTTTTTTACAATGGTTATTGCCGCAAGTACTACAGCACTTAACCAAAAAATAATTAGAGAAATATTTGGTGTGGCGGCATCCATAAAACTTATTTTGCCAGTGGTATAATCCTCATTACCACTAAAATCAAAATTAAACATATCGGTAAAATAAGTTTTAGAAAGAGAAGCTGCCATTATTATTGCACCGGCAACAATTATTGGAAAAATAAACTGTCCGTTTATGAATGGTATATGAAAACGGCCCTGTTGTTTTTCCCGCCGGGGAATTAACAGCACACCACCGCACACTAAAACAAAAGCAAATAAAGTAGCAATGCTTGTAAAGTCCAGCACAAAAGTTTTATCGGTAAATAAAATGGGTAACCCAACAACGATACCGGTTATTATTGTTGCAAAAGATGGTGTTTTATATTTTGCATGAATTTTTTGAAACACCGGCGGCATCAATCCATCCCGGCTCATGCTCATCCAAATACGTGGCTGTCCCATTTGAAAAACAAGTAACACACTTGTCATTGCCACAACTGCAGCAATAGATACAAAAAATTGCATCCATCCCACATTCAAATTGTCTTTTTCAAAAATAAATGCAAGTGGATCGCCAACACCATCAAATTTTCTGTAATTAACGGCACCAGTAAGTACAAGCGTTAATAAAATATACACCACGGTACAAATTACCAATGACAGAATCATACCTTTTGGTAAATCTCTTTGCGGATTTTTACTTTCTTCAGCCAGTACACTCACCGCATCAAAACCAATATAGGCAAAAAACACTCCACTAACGGCAGCCATTACACCACTAAAACCATTTGGCATAAAAGATTTGGTTCCGGTATCATCGGGTGGGGTCCAGTTAAAAGTAAGTCCGTTTGCAAAAACTAAATATCCACCCACTGCAATAATTAATAACACTACTAAAAGTTTAAGCACCACCATGATGTTACTAAAGTTGCGACTTTCTTTTATGCCTTTGTATACAAGGTAAGTGATTAACAAATTTATTACCAATGCAGGTATATCGAGTATCATTTTTAGTCCCCCAATTACAGGCGCATTATTCCATGCATACAGCATTCCTGTATTAGTCGTTCCTTCCTTAATAGCATTTTTTACTTCGGAATAACTGTTGCTGAAATAATCAGGGATGTGTAAGTTGGTATGCAGTAATTCTCCCAGCTTATCTAAAAAAGAAGTAAAATAATCGCTCCAGCTAAAGGCAACATAAATATTACCGATTGAATATTCCATTATCAAAGCCCATCCAATTATCCACGCAAATAATTCGCCAAAACTTGCATACGCATAAGTATAAGCGCTTCCTGCAACCGGAATGCGGCTGGCAAATTCACTGTAACAAAATGCGGTAAAGGCACAGGCAATTGCAGTAATAATAAATAAAATTACTACCCCCGGCCCACCATGAAAAACAGCGCCGCCCAAACTGCTAAAACTTCCTGCTCCTAAAATTGCTGCAATTCCAAAAAAAGTAAGGTCACGTAAAGAAAGTACTCTTTTTAAGCCGCCGCCGCCATGCGGATCATCGCTGCCTTCGGCTAAAATATTTTCAATTTTTTTTCTGCGGAATATCGAATTACTCATGTTAGTTTTAGTTGTTTACAAAAAGGAAATTAAGAAAATAATTTTACTTAAGCATTTTTAGAAAATACAGGGGATAAAAATTATTACCTGATCAGCACAGAAGCTCCTTTCTGTTCTATACGATTTCCGGTATCGAGGTGAGTATATTGTAAAATCCAGACATAGGTTCCGGCGTCGGCGCCCTGCCCTTTAAAACTGCCGTCCCATTTATTGGTCCAGTCTTTTGTTTGAAAAAGTATTTGGCCAAAACGGTTATACACCCTAAAAATTAAATCTTTTGCCTTATAGGCGTTTAATGGATAGAGGTAATCATTAAGCCCATCGCCATTGGGCGAAAATGCATTGGGTACAGCAATGTAACAATTGCCCACCACTTTTATTTTTTGTATGGCTGTATCGCTGCAGCCAATATTATTGGTAACTATTAATTGCACAGGTACTTCCCGAATGTTATTGCTGTAGGGATAAATTTGTGGTGGTGGTTGCTGCAATAAACTGGTATTATTATTTCCAAAATCCCAGTGCCATTTTAAAATATTACCAATGCTGTTATCTTTATAAGAGGCCATATCGCCGGGACAAACCACTGCTGATGCTTCAAAGGCCGCTTTTAGTTCATTATCTAATAAAATTGTTTTTACCGGGGAGCTATTGGTGCAAACACCATTAGAAACCACCAGCTGTGCAGTTTTATTTCCAAATACGGTATAAATCATTGATGGGTTTTGCAAATTACTGCTGCGGATATTATCAAAATTCCATTTCCAAAAATTTACTTCGTTCCTGCCATCATGAAAATAATTTATGGTATCTCTTTTGCAGCCCAATAAAATGTTGTACGTAAAATCAGCATTCACCGTATCTTTTGTAGAAAAATTTAAAGTTGCACCCGCAGGCGTTTGCTGGCCACACTCATCAATAATTGTGTTACCATCGTTGCCACTTACTAACTGTATTTGATAAACTCCTTTTGTTTTAATTGGTGCGGAGAGTTTTACTTTTATTACTGCAGTTAAACCATCGGCACTGCAAATGCCCGAAGCGCTGCTAACTGTAACAGGTGCAGTACCGGAAATCATGTTCACAATAAAATCGCTGCCGTCTGTTGCAATACTGCTGCAACGAATATTTTTTCTAAATACCAGTTGTAATTCATCGGGTGCACAAAAAACTTTTGAAAGACTGTCCATAGGTGTGGGCAGTAACGGATAAACAATCATAGGAATATTTTCACCGGAAGGGATAAGCCTGTCGCAATTATCTCTTAAGGTATTACCATCGCTGCCATTTTTTATAGTGATGGTATAATTGCCGGGCGGTAATGGTGTATCTAAAGTTAAAATTAAAGAATCCATATCAAAACCATTATTACAACCAAAACCAGTAGCCGCAATAACATTTGATGCCGCAGGAGTAATAAAAAATTCAGAGCCATTTGCAGACAGGGAGGTGCACTTCATTCTTTTATTTAGTTTGATGGTAGCTTGTGTACCATCGCATGCTGCTCTTGCACTTTCTAAATGCGGCTCTTTAGGATCGGTGATGCTTGCAGTACCACCGGCAAAAGAAAGATCGTAACCGGTGGTACTTTTTGTCCAGTTAGTAACCATCAAAAGATATTCGTGCCCCACAGTAATTGTGGGCATTGCATTAAAAGGAGTATTGCCTGATGCTGCGCCTTCGCAATGTACATTACCCGATGCACCTGACCTGCATCCTGTAGGTGAATTGGGAAATGGCACCGTGCCACCTGCACTTATGCCATAAAGGTTTACAGATATTTCGAGTGAAGCATCTGTAAAAACATCAGCAGGATTTTTTCCAGTAATATCATAAAGACCCCAGTCGTAATCATCATCACGGTTAATTCCACTTATTAAAAAGCCTAGCGTACCAGTTTGGTAACAGGTAAATTTATACCAGAAAGAACTGCTTGAGGTTACGCCAACAGTACAACCCCTGCCTGCCACATTTGGCCCTGTGCAGTTGGTAACATTATCTTCATGAAAAGTTGCAATTCCACAAACGGGATAAGCTTTATCGGGTGTCATCCCCGGAAGAGAACAGGGCTGTGCAAAATTTTTTATTGCGGCTAACAAAAAATAAAAAAGCAGTATGGGTAATTTTTTAAACATAATTGTTGCAAATTATTATAAAGATGCCTTTATACCTGTTTTTGCTGCAAGTGTTAATAAGGTTTTAACAAGCACGGATGAACTATTTAATTTATCAATACAATGAGACTGCAAATTATTTCTATTTTACTTTACTTTTTATCTCCTGCAATTTTAGTAAAGCCTCCACCGGTGTTAAGCGATTAATATCCACAGCCTCCAATAATTTTCTTATCTCGGCAAATGTATCGGAGTGTGCATCAAAAATACTTAACTGCATTTTGGGAGCACTTAATTGTTTTACTGTTTCATCAGTATTGGTGTTACGGCTTTCTTCCAGTTGTACTAAAATTTCGTTGGCCCTGTTTATTAATGATGGTGGCATGCCGGCCATACGTGCCACATGAATACCAAAGCTGTGCACACTGCCGCCGGGTGCAAGCTTACGTAAAAAAATAATTTTATTCCCTACTTCTTTATTGGTAACGTGATAATTTTTAACGGTAGCTAACTTATTTTCCAGTTCATTTAATTCGTGGTAATGTGTGGCAAATAATGTTTTGGGTGAATGCGGACTGTTATATAAATGTTCTACAATACTCCATGCAATAGAAATGCCGTCGTAGGTAGATGTTCCTCTTCCAATTTCATCCAGCAAAATTAAACTGCGGCTGGTAATATTGTTGATGATGCTGGCAGTTTCATTCATCTCCACCATAAAAGTACTTTCGCCACCGCTTAAATTATCGCTGGCCCCTACCCTGGTAAAAATTTTATCCGTTAAAGGAATTTTTGCATCAGCTGCAGGCACAAAACTGCCCATGTGTGCCATTAAAGTTATTAATGCAGTTTGCCTCAGTATCGCACTTTTACCACTCATGTTGGGGCCGGTTAAAATAATTATTTGCTGGGTAGACGGGTCTAATAAAATATCATTGGCAATATATTGTTCTCCTACAGGTAAATACCTTTCAATTACCGGGTGGCGGCTGTTTTTTAAATCTAAAATATTGCCTTCGTTTAAAACTGGTTTTTTATAATTAAAATGCAAAGCATTATTGGCAAAACAACTTAAGCAATCCAGCACGGCCATTACATGTCCGTTAACCTGCATGGGTGCAATATAATCCTGCAATTCGTTTAATAATTTTTCAAACAACTGCATTTCTATGGCAAGAATTTTATCTTCGGCCCCAATAATTTTTTCTTCGTACTCTTTTAATTCAGGAGTAATGTAACGTTCAGCATTTACTAAAGTTTGTTTGCGTATCCATGTATCGGGCACTTTGGTTTTATGCACGTGGGTAACTTCTAAATAATAACCAAATACGTTATTGAAACTTATTTTTAAAGAAGATATGCCAGTTGCTAATGCTTCTTTCTGTTGCAACTGAATTAAATAATCTTTTCCGCCACTGGCTATTTTTCTAAGATCATCCAGTTCTTCATTAATACCCTGTGCAATTACGCCACCTTTTACCGCTGCCACCGGTGGATTATCATTCAACTCTTTTACAATTTTATCTAAAATATATTTACAGGGATTTAGTGAATCGCCTAATCTTTTTAAATAATCATTTGATGAAGATTCGCAAATTATTTTTATAGCTTCAGTTTGTTGCAGGCCTTTTGCAATTTGCAAAACTTCCCGTGGGTTAACTTTCTTCAAAGGTACTTTACTCACCAATCTTTCTACATCGCCTGCCTGTTTAATGTGCTGTGTAATTTTATTTCGTACATCAATTTCTTTAATAAAAAATTCAACCGTATTTAAGCGTTCATTTATTTTGCTGATGTTATTTAAGGGCATAATTATCCAGCGCTTCAATAATCTTGCACCCATTGCACTAACGGTATTGTCCATCACTTTTAATAAAGTGTTTTGTCCATCACCGCCAAACAATTCTAAATTTCTTATGGTAAACCGATCCATCCACAAGTGATCGTCCTTATCAATTCTTTGTATAGAAGTAATATGACCAAGGTTGGGATGCTCTGTATCTTTTAAATAATGTAAGATGGCGCCGGCTGCAATAATTGCTGTTGAAAGGGCTTCGATACCAAAACCTTTTAAGCTGTGCGTACCAAAATGTTTTAATAAACTTTCGGTAGCGTAGGCTTCTGCAAAAATCCATTCATCTAAAGCGTAGGTAAAAAATTTAGCGCCAAATAATTCTTTAAATTGTTTTTGCCTGTTGCGTTGAAAAATTACTTCGGCGGGTTTTAAGCTTTGCAATAATTTATCGGCATAAGCAGCGTCGCCTTCGGCTAAAAAAAATTCGCCGGTGCTGATGTCTAAAAATGCAATGCCAATTTTATCTTCATTAAAATGTAAAGCGGCTAAAAAATTATTGCTGTTATGTTCCAATAATTTATCGCTGGTGGCCACACCCGGAGTTACCAATTCTGTTACGCCGCGTTTTACAATGCCTTTGGCTTGTTTGGGATCTTCCAGCTGATCGCAAATGGCTACACGATAACCGGCTTTTACTAATTTGTGTAAATAAGTATCGAGAGCATGATGCGGAAAACCTGCCAATTGCGAAGATTTTTCATCGCCATTATTTCTTTTAGTAAGTGTGATACCTAAAACGGTGGAAGTTTTTACTGCATCATCACCAAAGGTTTCATAAAAATCGCCTACCCTAAAAAGTAAAATCGCATCAGGGTATTTAGCCTTGATGGCATTGTGTTGCTGCATTAAGGGAGTTTCGCCAACTGCTTTAGCCATAGTTGGCAAATATAGGCCCAAACGGCTAATGACAACAACAGATAATACAGCCTTTTATATACATATTTTACAGATAAAACTAATTACTTTTATGGTTTATGAAAAATGTGCCACTAATTTTATTGCTGCTGATTTTAGCTTGCACTAACACAAAAAAATCTACCCAAGCATCTAAATTAAATAATGAAGAGCATGTACATTTTATAACATCGGATATAGAAAATTTTTGGACAGCTTATCATCATGGAAAAGCAAAAACAATTGACATCCAGGAAAAAATATTCGACAGCATTTATATAAAAAATGCCAGTAGCTGCCTGAAAGAAATTTTAGCAGAAAGAAAATTAACTGCAGCTGATTTTGTAAAATGGATACATAGCGAAAGTGATTATTTTTCAAAATGCACCACTACACCGGAGAGGATAAAAAATTTTGAACCAGAAATTAAAGGCTATCTTAAAAAATTCAAATTATTATACCCGGCAGTAAAATTTGCAGATATTTATTTTATGTTTACCGGGTTTTACACAGGCGGACAAGCAAAAAAATCAGGCATCGCTATAGGAATAGATTTTTGGAGTCTTCCAGAGGCTGAGCCTGTAAATTTTACCAACCCAATATTTAAAAAACTGGTAAGAGAAATCGATTTGATGCCGGTAACTGTAATTCATGAAATAGTGCATAGAAATCAATTTAAAAAAAGCGAATCAACTTTACTGGGTAAATGTTTAATGGAAGGTGGTGCAGATTTCATTGCATACTTAATTACTCAAAAAATAAACAACCCTAAAATGTATTCCTTTGCAAATAAGGCAGAAAACGACTTATGGTTTCGGTTTAAAAACGATATGAAAACTAACAATGCCAGTTACTGGCTTTATAATAATTACGATAGCAACAGGCCCAGAGATTTGGGCTACTGGATGGGTTTTAAAATTTGCGAAAACTATTATAATATTTCCTCAGATAAATCAAAAGCGGCTTATAATATTATGAACATCACTGATCCCGATGCTTTTTTAAACTTAAGCAAGTATGATTCAAAATTTAAGTAACCTGTTGGCGAAATTAATTATTGTAGTCCCATTAGGGACGATATGTTGGCAAAAGAGATTAGAGAAGTATAAATAAATGCCTTAGGTATAATACACTACAGCACCATCTTTCGTACCTACGCTACTTTTGTACGCTTTTTTTCATCAATCTACAGCCTTTTGCCTCACTGAGGCAAAAAAAATAATTCCGCCAAAAGGTTTAAATAATTATTTAATTCTCCTGCTTCGTCAATATTTCTTTCTTCATCTTTTCCCAAAGGCCATCAAAGGTTTGATGATTCTCCTCTTTCCATTTTTTACTGAACGATCTTATTTTTTCATCCCGGTCTTCTTTGGTAAGCCGGAAAAATGCAGTTATGGCTTCACCATCATATTCGTGTGCCATTTGGTTGTACATTTCTTTTAACTGTTGTTCTTTTCGCATATTGCTCCGGGCTATTTCAATTTCCATTTCTTCACGTAACATCACTTTTTCGTCGTAGCTGCCGCTGGGTAAAAGTGTTTTTGCAATTACAGGCATCAGCTCTATCAGCATTAAAATAAAAATAATCAGGTAATAACGAAATTGCAAAGGCGGATTATTTTTCAATAAATTACTAAGTGCTTCTACCCTTGTTAAAAAACCGTTGTTGAGGTATTGTGTAAAAGCAGTTTCTGCTGCTTTTATTTTGCCTTCCATTTCATTTAATTCTTTTTCTGTTGCAGTTAATTTAAGTTGTTCTGCTTTTAATAAGGTTTGATACTCGTTATCTAATTTTTGGTATTCATTTCGCTTGGCAAGGGCAATATCTTTTATACCAATTTTTCCAGTACCGCCGCTGCCATCAGTTTCGGATAAAAAATTTATTCTTGCTTTATTTACATCAGCATATTTATTTTCCAGTTCGGTTTTTATATTTTGTTTTTGTGCCAGCAATTCATTTTTGCGGTTGCTGTATAAACTGTCCAGCTCCTGCCGCTTTACCAATTTACGTTTTTCATTATCAAGCGATGTTTGCATTTTTATTTCTTTATCAAACATATACAGCACGGCCGGCTGTGCCATAAATGTACCGATGGTAATTGCCAGAAAAAACCGGAACAGTAATGGTGTAAATTTTTTCTTATTAAATTTTGTTATGCCTTTTATTAAAGCCCTGTCGATGGTTAGAATGATAAAGCCCATGAATATTCCCAGGGCTGCGGCCATTAAAAGTGAATCTACAATAGTGCTGAAAAAATACGTCCAGGTAAATGTTGCAAAAAGCCAGGTAGCCAAAACAGTCATACCAATAATGCGGTAACGGTTTCGGTCTACAACTGAGTCCACCAGTATTTCTCTTTCGGCTGTTGACAACCACCACAAAAATTCAGTGAATTGCGATGGCTCATAATTTTCCCTTTGAGAAAGGGGAATATTTCTTTCTGTCATTTTAAATAATTAAATGAATTAATAAATGAATCGAAAGTTGAGTTGAACCAAAAGGCGGCGTTGAAGTGACTGCAAAATACTTAAATGCAATGGTATTAACGGCAGCATGAATAATATATTTTATGGTTGGCAATACATTAACAGTTTGTTGCCAAACACGGTTTAAACTTTGGTTGTATAAAAGCATCTATTCACATATCTTTGCAACCTCTTAAAAAAGAGATAATTAATTACATAAACAGGTTAAAATGAAAAAAATATTTACTGCGATAGTTTTACTGATAACAACCATAACTTCTATAAATGCACAGGCTCCCCGTGGTATGGGCCAAAGTGATCCTGCTGCTAAAAAAGTGCTTGATGGCGTGAGTTCAAAATTTAAATCTTTTAAAAGCGTTACTGCAAAATTTGCTTTAAAAATGGAGAATGGTGCCGGCAAAAATTTAGGCAGCAAAAATGGTACTGTTTATATGAAAGGTACTAAATACCGCGTTACCGTTACCGGCCAGGAAATATTTTGCGATGGCAGCAATGTATGGACTTATGATAAAGCCAGTAATGAAGTAACAGTTAGCAGGCTTGATCCAAATAATAATACCATTACCCCTCAAAAATTATTTACAAATTTTTACGATAAAGATTTTTTATACAAATTAAATGGTGAAGTAAAAGGTGTGCAGGAAGTAGAATTAACTCCGATTGATAAAACTAAACCTTTTCATAAAGTTTTGGTAAACATTAATAAAAAGTTACAAACCATTGCTTCTACAAAAGTGTTTGAAAAAACCGGCAACCGGTATACTTATGCAGTTAGCAGTATGAATACAACAAGCCCCGTTGCTGATGCTCAATTTGTATTTGATCAAAAGAAATATCCGGGTGTGGAAGTTGTTGATCTGAGATAAAATTGGCAGAGCAAAAATATCAAAAAAAAGAGATCGTCAATTGGCGATCTCTTTTTTAATGGAGTAATAAATAATAGCATCAACCTTCTCCATTTTCTTTTCATTTGGGGAGGATAGGTTGGGCTCCCCACCTGAAAGTTTTTATATCTATTCCTGCTAAATCCAAAACCCTGTCAACAACCGTTGCTGCTACGTCTTCAATTGTTTTAGGAATACTGTAAAATGATGGTGTGGCCGGGCAAATAATTCCGCCGGCAAGCGTAATGGTTTCCATATTGCGTATGTGGATGAGGTTGTAAGGCATATCCCGGGCTACGCAAATTAATTTGCGGCGTTCTTTTAATATTACGTCGGCAGCTCTTGTAATAAGATCGTTAGAAATACCAGTGGCAATTCTTCCTAAAGTACCCATACTGCAGGGAATAATAATCATGGTATTAAACTGGCCCGAGCCGGAAGCAAATGGTGCATTAAAATCTTGCTGGCTATAAAATTTTACCGGTAAATCTTTGTAGGATTCATTTTCCAGTTCGGTACTCCACACCTGTTTTGCATTCTCCGTCATTACCACTGCCAAATCTGTCCACTGTTCTTTTACGTTCATTAATTTGTGCAGTAATAATTGGGGATAAATTGAGCCGCTGGCCCCGGTGATACAAACAACAATTTTATTCATCAGATTTTGTTTAATTTTATCTAAGCTACAAAACAATAATTTCATGCAAAAGGTTAAATCTTTTTTTACTTTAATTGTAATACCCATTATTATTTTTTCATTCAATCCTGTAAAAAAAGAAAAAGTTAATTGGTTAACTCTGGCAGAACTTGCAGCGGCTTATCAAAATAATCCAAAACCAATTATTGTGGATGTGTATACCAACTGGTGCGGCTGGTGCAAAGTAATGGATAAAGAAACTTATGGTAACGATAAAGTTGCCGCCTACATTAATCAAAACTATTACGCGGTAAAGTTTAATGCCGAATCGAGGGATTCGGTTGTAATGGGTGCCAAAAAATTTGGCTATAATGCTGCTTATAAAGCCAACGGGTTGGCCATTTACCTTTTAAATGGGCGCATGGGTTTTCCTACCACCGTTTTATTATCTGGCATTGAAGCCCAGCCGGCACCGTTATCCGGTTTTTTAAAACCAGCTCAACTGGAAGCCCCGCTAAAATTCTTTGGCGATGGCGCATATAAGCAAAATAACTTTCCGGAGTTCATGAAAGCATTTGTTGCTAACTGGTAATTTATCACCAGCAAACGTTTGCATAAAAAAATATTGCGAAAAAAACTATTCCTTGCAACCATTATGTTACAATTACTGACTTAAAGATGGTTTTTCATAGGATAAGGTTTAATGGTTAATGGTTTTATGATTAGTGCCGGGTTGCTGTAAAGCATCCCGGTTTTTTTATGCAGGTGCTTACAAAAAATTAGTTTAAGCTGGTTATATCAAAAACAGTATTGGCTTAAAAGTTCGGGGTGGAGTATTGCCTACAGCAGTTTGAATAATTGGTAGTTGGAATGCAAACGGCAACGGATGCAAAACCATTAAAAGATATTAATGAAGATATAGAGGTATATACACATTAAATAAAATGGCTGAGAGAAAACAATTGATGAGCCGCCTGTAAATTGATTTTATAAAACAGCGTTACTCACTAAATATTTTCCTGTAAAAAGAAAAGCTATTACCAGGGCTACGAGGTTAACAGCAATAATGAATTTTTTCATGGATTAAAAAGTTTAGTTTGTTATTTTACATAATTGAAAACCGTTGTTCTGCAGCAATTTTAACTGCCCCTATCAATCCCGGTAAAACAAGAACGGGATTTTCTTATATAAAATTGTATACTATTTTAGAATGCAAAAATGTACAATGCGTTGCAAAGCCTACCCTTTCTTCACTTTTATTTAACAGCTGGATAAACCCTGTTGCATACTATTTTTTTGTTTACACAGTTAGTTGTTAAACACTAAATTTCATTTTATCGAAGTACAGACATTTACATTTTTTCTTTCATAATCATTTAATGTAAATCCAATGAAGTCTGTAATAACAAAAATTTTACTGGGTGCTGTATTTTATTCTGGCCATATTTATTTATTGCCTGCACAAATTAATTTAAGCAAATACCAGGCAGGTGTAAGTGGTGGTGTTTTTGTGTACCAGGGTGATCTTACTCCGGAAACATTGGGCGCTTATAAAACCATGAAGCCCCAACTTGCTTTACATATTTACAGAACCATGACACCTTCTTTTGCTATCCGCTTAAATATTACCCGTGGAAAATTGCATGCCGATGAAGCGAAATATAAAACACCCGACTGGAGACAACAACGAAACTTTGCTTTTACCACACCCGTAACGGAGATTGCCCTGCAGGGCGTGTGGAGTTTTTTAGCACCAAAATCTCCCCGCCTGTCGCCATATGTTTTTGCAGGAGCAGGTGCCGGCTTTGTAAAAATTAAAAGAGATTTTAGCAGGTTAAACACAGAAATTTTTGGCAGTAATTCGGAGGTGCAGCAGGGTTTGGCGATTGATGTTGCAAAAAAATTGCCACGGATTATCCCGGTGGTGCCTGTTGGTGCCGGACTGAGTTATGCTATTAACGACAGGTTTACTGCAATGGCCGAAAGCAGTTACCGCTTAAGTTTTACCGATTACCTGGATGGTTTTAGCCAGGCAGCAAACCCTGATAAAAATGATCATTATTTAAGCCACAGTGTTGGGGTACGTTATTTTTTCCACAAAAAAAATGATAAGGAACTGGGTTGCCCTAAATGGTAGTAAATGGAATTAGGAATTAGAGTTTAAAATTAGTAAACCTGTAAGGGTTTAAAAACCTTAGAGGTTTTTCTCAGGTAATTCATTTAAATCTTTTAATTGATTATTTAAACATTCAAAAGCCATGCAGTGGCTGCCGTTGGTAATAACCAAAAACGGCACCTGCATGGTAATGTTATACCGCAGCACCTGCTGTAAAACCTGTTTAGTTAAATCTACTTTCATTTCTTTACATTCAATAATCATCCACGGTTTGGAATGCGTATCGTACACTACAATATCAAAACGTTTTTTTAAATCGCCTAACTTAATTTCTTTTTCTATTGCAATTAATGAAGCAGGGTATTTTTTTACATGGATAAGGTATTGCAAAAAATTTTGCCGTACCCACTCTTCCGGTGTTAGTACAATCCAGCGTTTACGCACTTCATCAAAAATAAATTCTTTATCTTTTTCTGTTTTAATTTTGGGTTGATATGGAGGATAATTAATTTTTATCATTGAAGCTGAGCAGAATTTTGTAATTTTAAATGATGCAGATAATTGAAAGCATTGCTGAACAAAGTTATGCGGTTGAAGTGAGTCCCGAGGCAGCACACAAAATCTTTCTCGGGATTTGCAATGACACAACGATGATGACCAAAGAAAAAATGCTTGTTACAAAAAAATAAAAATCATAATGAAGACAAAAGAAGAAATTGTAAACAACTGGCTGCCCAGGTATACCGGCGAGGCTTTAGAAAATTTTGGGGAATATATTTTGTTAACTAACTTCAGCAATTATGTAGGCATGTTTGCAGCATGGAATAATGTAGAAGTAATTGGCGCAGACAGGCCGATGCAATGTGCCACAGCAGATAATATTACAATAATAAATTTTGGTATGGGCAGCCCCGGCGCTGCAACCATCATGGATTTGTTAAGTGCCATACATCCAAAAGCCGTTTTGTTTTTGGGTAAATGCGGAGGTTTAAAAAAACGCCACAGCATTGGTGATTTAATTTTGCCCATTGCCGCCATGAGGGGTGAAGGAACGAGCAACGATTATTTTCCACCAATTGTGCCGGCACTCCCCTCGTTTAGTTTACAAAAAGCTATTTCTACTACCATACGGGATTATGAAACTGATTACTGGACGGGTACGGTGTACACCACTAACCGCCGGGTGTGGGAGCATGACGAAGAATTTAAATTAAATTTAGAAAGAGTAAGGGCTTATGCTATTGATATGGAAACGGCAACAATATTTTCAGTAGGCTTTTATAACAGAATACCTACAGGCGCTTTGTTGTTAGTAAGCGATCAGCCAATGGTACCCGAGGGAGTAAAGACCGAAGCAAGCGATAAAAACGTAACAGCAGGTTTTGTAGAGCGCCATTTAAAAATTGGTATTGACAGTTTAAAACAATTGATCAATAATGGCCAAACAGTTAGACACTTAAAATTTTAGACGTGAATCGAAAATCGTCATTTGGGGATAACCCCGCTGAGAAGGTTTAAGACTCACGTTTCACCACCCACTACACACTCCGTTGGCAGCATTACTCTCTATACAAAATCTTAATATACAATTCAGCAATGAAGGCGAAAAAACTATTGCTGCAAAAAATGTTACTATCGAAATAAAAAAAGGAGAACTGGTGGCCATTGTTGGTGAAAGCGGATCGGGTAAATCTGTTACGGCATTATCGCTGCTGCAGTTATTACCGGCGCAAACAAACATTACCGGCAAAACTATTTTTTTTCAAAAAGAAAAACAACCGGTTAATTTGATTAATGCAGCGCCTGCTGTAATTAATGCTATCAGGGGAAAAGATATTGCGATGATATTTCAGGAACCGATGACATCGTTAAACCCGGTTTATACCTGTGGCAAACAGGTAATGGAAGCTATACAATTACATGAAAAAGTAAGTTCAAAAATTGCTAAAGCAAAAACAATTGCGCTTTTTGAGAAAGTAAAACTGCCCGAACCTTCGGCCATTGTTAACCGTTACCCTCACCAATTGAGCGGTGGACAAAAGCAACGTGTAATGATTGCCATGGCCATCAGCTGTAATCCATCCTTATTAATAGCAGACGAACCCACCACCGCTTTGGATGTAACTGTTCAAAAAACCATTTTACAATTAATAAAAGAATTACAGCAGCAAAATAACATGGGCGTTATTTTAATTACACATGATTTGGGTGTGGTGGCTGATATTGCCGATAAAATTGTGGTAATGTATAAAGGTGAAATTGTAGAGCAGGGCACCACCAAAGAAGTATTACAATCGCCGCAGCATGCTTACACCAAAGCATTACTGGCATGCAGGCCTGCAGGTAAGTTAAAAGGAGAAAGATTACCGGTGGTAAGTGATTTTATTGGGAAAGAAGCAATAGGCAATAGGCAATGGGCAATTGGCAAGGGGGGAGAAGCAATGAACAAGGGGCAACAAAATGAAAACGGAACAACTAATAACGATCAATCAACAACAGTACTTAAGGTTGAAAATTTAAAAGTTTATTTTCCTGTTAAGAAAAAATTTTTTGGTAAACCAATACAGTTTTTTAAAGCGGTGGATGATGTAAGTTTTGATGTGATGCAGGGAGAAACAGTTGGTCTTGTTGGCGAAAGCGGTTGTGGCAAAACAACCTTAGGCAGAACTATTTTACATTTAATACAACCAACAGAAGGTAAAATTTATTTAGAAGGAAAAGATATTACCAAAATTAAATCTTCTGCGCTACGCAGCATGCGTAAAGATTTGCAAATTGTTTTTCAGGATCCGTATGGTTCTTTAAACCCACGTATTACTATTGGCAATGCTATACTGGAGCCTTTAAAAGTGCATGGTGTTTTACAAAATACTGGTCAACGAAAAGAAAAAGTAATAGAGCTGTTGGAAAAAGTAAGTTTACTGCCCGACCATTTTAACCGCTACCCTCACCAGTTTAGTGGTGGCCAGCGGCAACGCATTTGCATTGCACGTGCTTTGGCTTTAAATCCTTCATTTTTAATTTTTGATGAAAGTGTATCAGCCTTAGATGTAAGCGTACAGGCGCAGGTACTTAATCTTTTAAATGATTTGAAAAAAGAATTTGGTTTTACTTCTATTTTTATTTCGCATGATCTTTCGGTGGTGCGCTATGTAAGCGACCGAATTTTAGTAATGCATAAAGGAAAAATTGTAGAGCAGGGTGATGCTGAACAAATTTACCATCATCCGCAAAACGAATACACTCAACAATTGATTGAGGCTATACCCGGACGGGAAATTTTAAGCTAGTGTTATGTTAACTTTAAAGTGGCGTAAAAACCTCACAAGTTTTATAACGGTTTTCATAATACAAACTGGTTTAGATAAACCTGTGAGGTTTGAGAATTCTGGCTTAACATAATACTAGTACTGGTTAGTTTTAATTCTTTCTGTAATAACATCTTCATAATCCTCATCGTTATTACCATTATAAAACTGCAAAGCGCTGCTGTGCATTTTGTACAGCATGGTTTTTAATAATGCTTGTAGCTGACCTCTTACAGGTATGTCCTCATTAAGTATATTGGTATTGCTGCGGCTGTAATTACTTTCGGCAGTAAAATCATCATTGTCATCTGCAAAAATTTTTGCGTTTTCTGGCTGCAAACCGTAAGACACTATCTTCCATTTTTTTTCTTCTTTTTTATTTTTATATTTATAAAAGTACACCACGCCCTTTTTATTTTTACAGGTCACCGGCATTTTTTCCAGCAATACAAGGGTATCGTATTTTTGATAGGCTGCATTTACCAAATCGCTTTTTACCAGGTCAGCCTGGTTATTAAATTTAGCAGGAAATTTATTAAGCAATTTTGCACTTTTTAATTGCCGGTACAACTCAATGCGGTAATCGTCGGATTGGGCATAAAAATTTAATAAAGAATCCTGCACGGGTTTGTTGTTACGCAATAAAAGCAGCATGGTGTTAAACCTGATGCGTTTATTTTTTAATTGCATGATGCCCTCAAAAAAAGTGGCAACTCCGGGGTTTTTATCCCAGAAGGGTAGTAAAAGTACAGCATAGTCCTGCAGTAATTCGTTACGTGATTCCCGTTCGTCATCATCCTCTTTATCATCTTCATCTGCTTTATTGGCTTTTTCGGCTTTTGCAATTGCCTGCTGTCCTTCTCCCGCTTTTTCTTTTTTTAATTGCTGCTTCGCTTCGGCATAAAATTTTAAAAAATACTGGTCATAATCTTTTGCTGCAGCATATCCACTGTCTACCATTGCAGTAAGCAGGTTCATTGTTGTAGATTTATAATCATCAAGATTTATCAATTGCAAAATATCCGGAAATATATTTTTTACCAGCGCAAGGGTATCGTATAGTTGAAACCATTTGGTGCCATAATTATTACTGCGTGCCTTAGTAAACGACCTCGTTGCAGTTCTAACATTATAAGCAATATCGTTATAGCTATAATTATTGCCACTGTTTACAATTACCGGCGGCTCGCTGATAATAAGATCTTTAAATGCAATAAAAGATTTTTTAGTTTGAAAATTCAGCAGCGTTTGTAAAACAGTGTTTTGTAAATCGGCTGTATCTTTTGCAGCAGCATATAAATTTTTAAGGTAATCAACCAGGCTGCTGTCTTTAGTTTCTGCCAGGCGCTCAATAAAATTTTGTTTCAATTGCAGATACCCTTTGGTGTTCCAGCTAAGGGTGTCTATAATTTTTTTAAGTACCGGCACATCGGCACTGTCAAAATCCATATTGCTCATTCGCTGTAATGCTTTTGCATGCGTAGCGCTGTCTTTGCTGGCAAAATCTTTAAAAAATGCCGCATTGCGTTTTACAAAAGGCGATTCACCGTTAACCGTATCCGACGGTGTAAAAGTTTCAATAAAATTATTCAGAAAACTGCTTCGGGGAGTTAAGGTATCTGTTAAAGCTATCAATGCAAAATAATTGCCCAGCTTATAAAATGATTTTGTAATGAGGGTGCGGCTACTATTGGTATCCGTTACCTGCTGAAACTGGTACCGCATGCCGCCGGCTGTAATGCCGCTGTCTTTTTTTAAATACAAATAGCTTTGTGTTTTATTAACGCCACCGGCAAAATTATAATCGTTTGTAGAAAATAGTTTAGCAGAATCTTTTTCAAAAGTATTTTTGGGAGCCTTGGCCCAGGCCACAAATATTTTTTCGCCGGCTGTATCGCTGCCAATTGTTTTTACACCAAATTCCGGCAGGTCACTTTCGTCTTCGGCACCATAAGTGCCCATTATATTTTTTATAGATTCCATCAAATCCTGCTGTTTCTTTTCATCCGGGTAAATGGGCGACTGCACCGTAAACCGCATGGCGGTATCGGTTCTTAATTTTACTTCGGGATAAATAAACGCTGCAATTTTAAAAGAATCGAAATATTGCTGAACATTTTTTGTTTCAGTTTTGTAATGGGCAACCTGTGTATAATAATTTGGCCCCTGCAATAAATAGCGCACACTGCTTAGTGAGCCATCCTTGTGTTTATATTTACAAAATAATGTGGGGTAGCCCTGCCATTTTCCCTGCTGCCGAAAAATTTGTTTATCAATTATTTCCGAAGCTGCAAAACTTTCTTCCATCAAATTAAGGTCAAAAGTATCTTCTTCAATAAAACCATAATTGTGAATATTGGCTTTCATTAAAGTGTACGTAATTTTTTCTTTTGTATCTGCAGCAGTATACTCCAACCTGTCGCTGCTGATGTCTTTTTGCAATATTGGGGTATGCGGCATTTTAATTTTAAACCCTCCCGTGGGTGGTGTATAATTTATCCAGCTGCCACTGTAAGCTTTAATATTTACGGTATTAAAAAAACGATTAGCCTCCTCTCCTTCTAATATATATTCTCCAATACCACTAATTTTAAAAAACAAAATTTCGTAGGGCGTTACAAAAATATTATAGCGTTGAATATCGCCCCTTCTTGTTCTGTTGGTAATATCAAAACCTTTAAAGCCATTCTTTGTAATGATCAACTTCTTTATAATTTTTCCCGGAATATTTTCATACAATAAACTGTCAACTTTTTTGTACACAATATTTTCATTATCACCCAGCAGCAATCCATTAGTTTTTACACGGCTAACAACATAATATGCGCCATTGCCCATGTCGGCATATTGTCTAATATCCAGATCGCCAAACCTGCTGAAAGTATAAAATTTATTACCCGGTATATCAACCGTAAAAAGTCCATCATCGCTCTGTACATTTTTAAAACTAACGGGTACCCTTATTTTATCGATGGTTTCTTTTTGTTGCCCGTCTCTTACCCCCATCTTTACAGCCCTTAGTTTATAACCCTTGCTCCGCAGCATTTCTATTACGCCGCGTTTGCCCGGTAAGTGGGCGCTGCCCACACCTGCAAATAAGGTGGTTTTACTTTTAATGATAGAATCAATTGAGTTGGCTTGTATCTCGTTTCTTTTGTATAAAAATTTTTCTAAAAAAGCTTTGCTGTTAAACTGTTTCATTTCTAAACTGTCCAGCATATCAAGGTCGCCTTTACGGTAGGCATCTTCGATAGTATAAGGGCTTTTAATATCATCTTCGTTACTGTAATCATTTTCATAATTTTTAGTGCGCTTTTCTTTTGCAGCATCTTTGTAAGCTTCGGCTACCAGCTTTTCACTTTCTTCAAAATTTTCTACGCCTGTTAATTTTTTACCCAGTTTACTGCCCGTTTGAAAAATATACATGTCCAGGTAAGTATCTTCTTCAAAGTCGGCGCCGTTTTGATAAGTGCGGTACAACATGCCGTTGATCATAGCGGGCTCGGTAGCCAATGCCAGCTTTATATTGTTTTCGTATTTACTTATAGCAAAAGTGTTTTTATGAATATAATCGTTGGGGATATTTAAAAACCGATAAGCATCGCCACCATCACTGTACGCACCGTTACCCCGCCTGGGGTTGCTGTATTCATCCTGCCAGTTAGCGGGGTTACTTTCCAGCGCAACCATCTCCACATTTTTTATAGCATAATAAAAAGAATCGGCCAGGTGAAAAGCCAGTTTATTACTTACATGCATGGTGCCAAATAAATAGCTGGGTTTTGCTAAACCGTTGCCGCTTATTTCCCACAAAAGTCCCTGGTATTTTTTTTCGGCTTTTTTTGTTTGCTGGCTGTTTGCGCTAAGTAAGGAGCATGTAAAAAATAAAAGGGTAAATATCAGTTTCATGTATGGTGGCCTTATTTTTCTAAAGATAATACAAAGATTAAATACCCAGTTTTATTCCATAATTAAATGCGGCTTTTTGGGGTAATTGTAACAAATTAGGTTAGAATTTGTCTTTTATAATTAATTCGCCTATTCAGGATTCATACTTTAAAAATAAAAGGCACCAAATAGTTACTTATACTCAACTACTTTTATTTACCTTTTACTCAATAATTTTATATGATGACTTACAAAACAACAGATACAAAAACAAAACAGGCTAAAAAATTTGTAGAGTTAATTGAGACACTCCCGTTTGCTAAAATTTTAAAGGAGCCAAATGCGGTTACCAAAAAAGCTGTGGAAGATGCCCGTAAAAGCAAAACCTCCAAACATAAAAATTCAAAAGAACTGATTGCATTTTTAAATAAATAAAATGTATCCTCCGGCACTTATGCCTGTTTGTTTTAACCAATTGTACACAACAGGTAAAATCGTTGTACAATTTCAGCAGCATTTCCTTATCTTTGCGCCTTCAAAATCATGCCGTAACATGATAAGTGCCTCCGCAAAGGCTAGCTCCTTAAAGTTTCATTACACGGCATGTAACCTTTTAAAAATATTGATTACATGAAATTATCCCAGTTCCGTTTCGATCTTCCATTAAATTTAATTGCCCAAAACCCCACCAAAAAACGTGAAGACAGCCGTATGATGGTGATTGACCGTAAAACCGGTACTATTGAAAACAAACATTTTAAAGAAATTATTGACTACTTCGACGACAAAGATGTGTTTGTGGTAAACAACACCAAAGTTTTTCCTGCCCGTATGTACGGCCGCAAAGAAAAAACAGGTGCTAAAATTGAAGTGTTTTTGTTAAGAGAATTAAATAAGCCCAATAAATTGTGGGATGTAATTGTAGACCCTGCCCGTAAAATTCGTGTAGGTAACAAATTATATTTTGGAGAGAGTGATGAACTGGTTGCAGAAGTTATTGATAACACCACCAGCCGTGGCCGTACCATCCGTTTTTTATGGGATGGCACCGATGAAGAGTTCCGTGGCATGCTGGAAATTTTAGGCGAAACCCCTTTGCCAAAATATATTAAGCGTAAGCCCGATGAAGAAGATAAAGAGCGTTACCAAACGGTATATGCCAAACACGAAGGCGCTGTAGCTGCACCCACTGCAGGTTTGCATTTTAGTAAAGAATTAATTAAGCGTTTAGAAATAAAAGGTATACGTTTTGCCGAAACAACTTTGCACACCGGCCTGGGCACTTTTCGCCCAATTGAAGTGGAAGATTTAAGCAAACATAAAATGGATGCGGAGTATTACAGGGTAGAAGAAACCGCTTGCGAAATTGTAAACAAAGCAAAAGAAAAAGGCCACCGCATTTGTTCTATCGGTACTACTACCATGCGTAGCATGGAAAGTTCTTTTACCGCACAAAAATTATTAAAACCATCCGAAGGGTGGACGAATCATTTTATTCACCCGCCCTACAATTTTAATATTGCCGATGCATTAGTAACCAATTTTCATTTACCCAAAACCAGCCTTTTAATTATGGCCTGTGCATTTGCCGGTTACGATTTAATGATGGAAGCTTATAAAAAAGCTATTAAAGATAAATATCGCTTTTTCAGTTATGGCGATGCCATGCTGATAAAATAATTACTGCTGTATGAATTGTAAAACTCCTCAACATTTTTGAGGAGTTTTTTTTTGGGACAAACATTTGTTCTATGTGGGACATCGTTGTGTCATTGCAAATCCCGAGAAAGATTTTGAGTGCTGGCTCGGGACTCACTTGTACAATTACAGCAATGGGCAACTTTTATCTGAGCATATTTTAAAGTTTTTTTTCGGTATAAAAAAATTACTAAAGAGTAATTATAAGAACTTTCGTATTTAATATTATTTTTTAAATGACAGTTTGAAAAAAAAATTTAGCTGGATTGGAAATTTTGAAAGGATAAAACTTTCTTATATATTTGAGTTGTGCGCAAGTTAAAACGAACCACCCAAACATATGAATAGACTATTCTCAACTTTGACATTTTTAGCGAGTGCGACATTAATTTTATCATGTTCATCACCGACAAATTCTAATGACACAGACAAAGAAATTCCAGCAACTACTAACATTGAACAGACCGCAAGTAAAATAGTGGGCATAAACGGGGAAGACATTGTCATTAGAACCACCCCAGAAGAAAATGGCAAAAAGTTAGTAAATGAAAAAGCAACACAAACATTAGGAGAGACACATTATTGTCAAGTTGACTTTTCAACAAAAGTTGAAGTTTTAGAGACTAAGAATACCTGGTCAAAAATAAAAATTGTTGAGCCTGACTGGCTTTCAGAAACTCATGTAGGCTGGATACCCTCAAAATATTTAATCAGTAAAGAAGACGAAGAAAAACAATCATTGGGAAAACTTGACACAAAAGAATATGAAATAATTAAGGAAAGCCATAAGCCAGCAGCTCAAAATTTTCATGTTCTTTTAAAACATCCAAACTTTGACAAGAATTACGTTTATCAATTCATAAAACAGTTTCGTAAAGAAAATTGCACGATGAACTGCAACATACTTGTGTACGACACAATATCAATATTACCACTTGTTGACAGATACCCATTAAAAAGTAAGGATTACATTAAACTTGCAGACCATTTTATTTCTATGTCAACTTTTGACGCAACAGAAGTTAGAGATTGGTATCCGTATCAAGACTTCAAGTATAAAGAGTATGGCGGAAAAAATTGGAAGAAAGACCCCATCCAATAACTATGCGGACATCATTGGTATCTTATGAATATATATTGACCTCCGCCGCGGTGGGTAGTTCCGCTTCCTTCGCCACACTAATCATCGCCACCGCTTGGGTTTTTAACCAGCGGTGCATGTTTCAATTACAATAAGCCGGTATTGGTAGTACGAAGCTCTCCATTCATAGTTATTTGTTATTCCCTTACCTTCATAGAAAAGCACTTCCAAAAAAGCAAAAGCCTTTGTTGGTATCGAAGCAAAGGTGAAGAGGCGCAGGCGTACCAACAAAATTGGGCAGGCAGATAAGGCTATGGCATAAGACTATTTAAAATAATAAAATTGCTGTAATAATTTAATTGCAGCTATTTCAATTTGTATGTTGAATGCGGGTTAAATTGCATATTAATCAACTGATTTAGGATGGCAAATAAAAAAGAGTTATCAGCAGCGCAACGCAAAACATTACTGGCTGCATTAAAAGCCCGTTTTGAAAAAAACATGAACCGCCATAAAGGTATAGAGTGGGCAAAAGTGCTGGCAAGGCTTGAAGCAGCTGCAACAAAACTATGGTCGCTTAATGAAATGGAAAGCACCGGCGGCGAACCGGATGTGGCAGGGCATGATAAAAAAACAGGTGAATATATTTTTTATGATTGTGCTGCCGAAAGCCCAAAAGGCCGCAGAAGTATTTGTTACGACCGTGAAGGTTTGGAATCGAGAAAAGAATTTAAACCGGAAAACAATGCTGTTGATATGGCTGCTGCTATGGGCATTGAACTTTTAACGGAAGCCCAGTACCGGGAATTGCAGGAACTGCAAATGGGAAAAGAAAATTTTGATACTAAAACATCGAGCTGGTTGAAAACACCTGATACCATAAGAAAATTGGGTGGTGCAATTTTTGCAGATTTTCGTTATGGCACTGTGTTTGTTTATCATAACGGTGCACAATCTTATTATGGCGGCAGGGCTTTTAGGGGAATGCTGAAGGTGTAAATATTAATATTCTTCAGGAATTTTATTTGTATACATCGTACATTGAAAATAATTTTTCTTAACCGGCAGGTTGTAAATAAGTTGGGTAAAATTTGCCAAAGCTGCAGACTACCTGCAGGAGCTGTACGATGTTGATACTGCGATTTTAAAAACTTTGCTGAAAACAATTTCGGGCTAGATAGCCAGGCAGATGCCTGCTACATCATCATTACTTTTTTTATCCCTTACTGTACAATATAAAACGGTATCTACCGGAAATTTGTTTTGATCAACTCCAAAAATAGAAATTACATTATCATAGTTTCTAAAAACTTCCCCTATTTTAGGACCTTCTATTATCTGCGCCCCCATTACAACAGGAGAACAATAATTATACCCCACTACTTTTACCTTTACGCATACGGCAGCTGATTGTTCCTTTGAACAGGAAATTATACTGCTGAAAATTATAAGGGTTATTATGCTTTTCATACCTTTTTTTAAATTTGACAACCATAACTACTTAAACGTTGCTTATTTGTAAACTAAACTTATACAAATAACTAAATTTAATTTTCTAAATAATATTATAGATAGCAGGTGCAAGAATTTATATTTTCCCTATCGTAGGTTATTTAACAAAAGCTATGCTTACAACGCCTCTAGTGTTATGTTAAGCCTGAACTGTCAAACCTCACAGGTTTGTGAAAATCAGATTTTATTGTGAATTCTGTTATAAACCTGTGAGGTTTATACGCCACTTTAAAGTTAACATAACACTGGTGTCATGTCAAGCCTATGCTGTCAAACCTCACAGGTTTATCTAAACCAGTTTGTATTATGAAAACCGTTATAAAACCTGTGAGGTTTACGCCACTTTAAAGTTAATAAAACACCAGTTGTAAAACACTCACTGGCGCATGTGTTCCGTTGTAGCGGTTCACTGGTGTCTATTTGTGTTAGCGGGTTTTTAAACACTGTATTAACTACCTATCCTGTAAATTTATTAGTTGAAAAAAAAATCAACTAATCAACCAATCAAAGGATTTACCTGCTGTTCAAACGCCTCCATACCTACAGCATCATCAACTAAAAATTTTCCAATTCTGGTACGCCGCAGGCTGCTTAAATATGCGCCACAACCTAATGCTGCGCCATAATCGTTGGCCAGGCTGCGGATATAAGTACCGGTACTGCAGATTACTTTAAAATGTACAATGGGCAAATCTATTGCAGTTAATTCAAATGAGTTAATAGTGATGCTTCTTGATTTTAATTCCACTTCAATACCTTTTCGTGCCAGCTCGTATAAGGCAACTCCATCTTTTTTTATGGCAGAATACATTGGAGGAAACTGTTGAATATCGCCAATAAAAGATGCTGTTTTTTCCCGTAACAAATCTTTAGTTACAAACGAAAAATCTTTTTGCTGTTGGGGTGTACTTTCTAAATCGTACGTTGGTGTTACGGCGCCGAGTGTTATGGTACCGGTATATTCTTTTTCGGCAGCCATGTATTCATTTATTTTTTTGGTAAATTTTCCGGTACACACTATCAATAATCCGGTAGCCAAAGGATCGAGTGTGCCGGCGTGCCCAATTTTTTTTATCTGTAAAATATGGCGCATTTTTCTTACTACATCAAAAGAGGTCCAGTGTAAAGGCTTATCAATTAAAATGGCCTGGCCCTGCAAATATTTTTCCTGTATTTCCGGATTTACTGGTGGCCTTTTTTCCCGCTCTTTTTTTACGGGGGCTTCTCCCCCGGCTTCAATTAATTGATTGGTATATCGTAATCGGTATGTTAGTTTTTTGGCCATATCTTTTATCACGGGTTAACGGAAAATAAATATTCAATTATAAAACTTGAAAAATTGTGGTTGATTTTTTCGATCATTGTTAATTGAATATTGAACATTTATTATCTTAATAATGGAGGAACTCTTTTATACTAATCTTAAATTGCCTGCCTTGCTTTTAATTCTAAATATTTATTAACTGCATTTACAGTAAGCATTTCGGGTGTGGTTAAAACTGCAAGTATGCCATGCTTTTGTAATTCTTTTACAATCAATCTTTTTTCGTACTCAAATTTTTCTGCAATGGTTTTTATATACACGTCTTCAATGTTAGTAACCTTTAAATGGGTAAGCTGGTGTAACTCTGTATTTTCAAAAAACACCACCATCAGTAAATGATGCCGGGCAATACTGCGTAAATAATTTAACTGGCGGCGCAGGCCCGACAGTGATTCAAAGTTGGTGTATAAAATGAGCAGGCTGCGGTGTTTAATGCGGTTGCGTATTTGCATGTACAGCATTTCATAATCGCTTTCTAAAAAAGCGGTATCCTGATTGTACAGTAATTGTAAAATATTTTCACGTTGCAAAGGTTTTTTATCTGCGGCAATCAGCGATCCTATTTTGTTAGCAAAGGTCATTACGCCAACCCTGTCTTGTTTTTGCAGGCAAACATTACTTAACACCAGCGTACTGTTAATGGCATAATCTAAAAGCGTTAATTCGTTAAAAGGCATTTTCATTAACCGGCCTTTATCGATGATGCAATACACCTGCTGCGATTTTTCGTCGGTAAAATTATTTACCATCAAACTGCCTTTACGTGCAGTGGCTTTCCAGTTAATGGTTCTCATATCATCGCCGCGTACATATTCTTTTATCTGTTCAAATTCCATGCTGTGCCCAATTTTACGCATCCGTTTATTGCCATGTTCTGTTTGTATGGTGGTTTGAGAAAGCAGTTCGTATTTACGCAGTTGCAAAAAAGAGGGATACACCGGCACGGTGATGGCCGCATCAATATCGTGCCGCCGCATTAGCAATGCCAGTAATGATTTTACATACAAAATAATATTGCCAAATTTATATTCTCCCCTTTCCACAGGGCGTAATTTGTAAATGATATTTTTTTGTTCACGGGCAGCGAAGCGGTAATTTAATGCCCAGTCCCGTTTTTGAAATTGCACCGGCAGCTCATCAATAATTTCCATACTTACGGTAAAGGGCATGCGGTTAATCACCTGCAGTTCAATTTTATTTTCATCGCCATTGCTCAGGCGGTCGGCCATCAGCCGTTTGGCAACAGGGCTTTTGCTTACTAAAAATAAAAACAGGTAATCAATGATTGTTAAAATAAACAATACCGTCAATAAAATTTTGGGTAGCTGCAACAGTGGTTTGTAAAAAAAAGAAACAATAAATAAAACAATGCACAAACCTGTTGCAAGATAAAATCTTGTGGTTAGGTAAAGGTTGCCGATATATTTTTTTACAGGATTCATATTAAACCCACCAAATTCTCAATTGAGGAATTTATTTTAAGATTATTTAAAGTTCTTTTAAAATTCATTCCATTAAATATATTCAATTCTAAAAAGATTGTTCATATAAAATTCAGTAATGCTCAATAAAGAGTTATTGCTGAAGAGTGCCCCGCCTAATGCGGGGTAAACTGTGCCAATGAAGCAAAATAGAATTACGTACGCCTGGCCAAAAAAATAAAACAACATCAGCTGCTTTTTAATCTCCTCCATAATTCCTCCTTCAGTGGTCTGTGGAAATTTTTACCTCGGCACTTCAATGCTTTTTAAAATGTTATCAATTAAATCGTCTGCAGTTATTCCTTCCATTTCTTTTTCGGCCGTTAAAATAATGCGGTGGCGCAAAACATGCGGCGCCATTTCTACAATATCTTCTGGTGTAACAAAATCTCTTCCCTTAAGAGCTGCTGTTGCTTTTGCCGATTTTAAAATGGCCAGCGATGCCCGTGGCGATGCCCCCAAATACAATGCAGGATTGTTACGGGTTTCATTTACAATACGTGCAATAAACTCTATCAGTTTTGGTTCAACAATAATAGATTGTATTTGCGTACGGTAATGCTGAATATCTACGGGGGATAAAATTTTTCTTACACCTTCCAGCATTTCATTTTGCGTTTTTCCCTGCTGGTTAGTAAGGATATTTATTTCTTCGGTTAGTGTAGGATACTTTACTTCTATTTTAAAAAGAAAACGATCCAGTTGTGCTTCAGGTAAGCGGTAGGTGCCTTCCTGCTCAATGGGGTTTTGCGTGGCCAGCACTATAAAAGGCATCCGCATCATGTGCGTAAAACCATCCACGGTAACCTGCCGCTCTTCCATCACTTCAAACAACGCTGCCTGGGTTTTTGCAGGTGCCCTGTTAATTTCATCAATTAAAATAATATTGCTGAAGATGGGCCCCGATTTAAAACGAAAGTCACCATCTTTTGGATTGAAAACCGAAGTGCCCACTACATCGCTGGGCATCAAATCGGGCGTAAATTGCAAACGTGAAAAATCTACATCAATAATTTTGGCAATTAGTTTAGCCGTTAAAGTTTTGGCAACTCCCGGTACTCCTTCAATTAAAATATGCCCGTCGCACAATAAGCCCACCATTAAAAGGTCAACCATTTTATACTGGCCAACAATTACCCTGGCAATTTCATTTCGTATTTCATGCACGGCTTTGTTTAATCCGCTTAAATCAATTCTTTGCTGAAAAATATTTTCTTCCATTATGTTTTGGCTTATTGTTTTTTAAAAAAGTTTTGTATTTGTTCGTTTAAAGATAATAATTGATAATCATCTACCGCTTCACTCTGTTGGGCATGTTGTATTGCCCTGTATAATGCATCTGTTTTTTCACGGGCTACGCCACTTTTGCGGCTTAACGTGGTAATAAAATCGTCGTTAACATGATTGGTGTTTAAAAAATAATTATTACGAACATATTCATTAAAGTAGGCGCTCATTTTTTCTGCAATATTTTTATTGTCTTTTTTTTGCAGGTAAAGGCGGCCAATGGTTTCGGTAAAAGTAACAGTAGTATTTTCGTTAGCCTTTCTTTTTTCAATAATGCGCTGGCGGCGTTTTATACTGAATAAAATATACAGCAGCAGTAATAATAAACTTAACCAAAAAGCTGCGGCCAGCGGGGGATGTTTTAAAATTTCACTAAACGATGAAAAACTTTTTGGATCTCTGTTGCTTCTTCTTCTGCCTAAATTTCTGTAATAATCATCCCAGTAAAGATACTGCGGTTTGTTATTGGTGTATGAAAATGTGGTTTGAAGGTATTTGTAATTATCGTTCTTCAACAAAAAATAATTGCTGAAGGCCTTGGGTTCGCAATGCAAAAATAATTTGCCCTTACCGTGAAAGAACAAAATATAGTTGGGTTGTTTTTTTTCATTTGTACCCAATACTTTTGTAAACAGCGTATCGTAATTAAAAAAATAATTTTTAAAAGGCAGGTAATAATAAGCAAAAGCGCTATCATTAAATTTGGTATTGGTAGTACGCAGCGAATCGAAAAAATTGATATTGTACGCAAAGTTGCTGTTGCTTTGCTTGCACTTAATTTCTTTCATCAGGTCATCATCAATATGGTTGGCGGCAATAAAAAGGCTGTTACCGGCATATACATAAGCCATCATCGCTTTTATTTCTTCATCATTTAAATACAGGGTTGGTGCAATGCAAACGTATAAAGATGCGGTGTCGGAAATATCGTTCCAGGTTTTGGTAAAAGGTTGTTTTTTTGTCCTGATGGTATTGCGGGTGTACATGTTTTCTACCTGGTTGTAAGCAATATAGGCACCAAAAGGTTTTGTATCGGTTTTTGCAAAGGTTTCTGTTAAGGATGGCATACTCCGTTTTGGCTGCATGTTGCAGGTTGCAAATACACCTGTAAAGGCTACAGCTAAAAAGAAGTATAAAAAATTTTTGTTCAAAAAAAACTGAATTTAAATCTTGTTGTTGAATTGCAAAAAGCCGGCACCCAGGCGCTGGTAAATATTTTCATCAATAGCAAACTCCCCATACCAAACGTACTCGTAATTTAAGGTGAGTGCTGCAAAATCCTGCTGGTAATTTTTATTGGTTAATTCTCTTACATAATTATTATTGGTTTTATCGGCAGCCAGTTCAATTATATTTTTTGCTGCAAGCTTATGCAGGGTTTGTAAATATTGATAGCGTACTGCCAGCCGGTAGTTGCCGCTTTGCAATGCCAGCCGGATCAATTTTTCAAAATCACTTTCTGGTGTAATAATTTCTTCTTCAACATCGGGTGTTGTTTTTGATGCGGTAGTTTTTTTGCGGAATACACCTTCGGTTAAAAATAATTTATAAATTATAAATCCTATAAAAAGTACCGCCAGCATCCATAAAATTACCTGCAACCCCGGGGAGGAAAGGAACCTGTCCAGCATACTTGGTCCGGATGGGATATTTTTTTGTTCCTTTTTTTTATTTTCTTTTTGAGCTTTTAATAAACTGTCTAAATAAGCTGCATAACCAAAGGCTTTTAATTTTTTCCACGCTTTTACCGAATCGGGATTAAAACTAAGCTGGTTATAGTACACCGTGGTATCTACATAAATGGTATCGGCCACTTCATTAACAGGCGCTTCAGCAATTTCGGTTGTTGTGGAAACTTCCTCATCTGCAAGTGTAGGTTTTGTATATATTTTTTCTTCCGGTTGGTTAAGCGTAGAATCTTCGTACACGTATTTTTTTTGCGCCTGCAAAGCAGCGCACCCTAAAAAAATACTCAATGATATTAAGGTTAATTTACGCATCGTGCTGCTTCACCCTGTTAACTATACCATCGGGCTGAAGGTAATACCCTTTTTTATGTAAACGGATTGGAAGAATGATAAAATACCAGATGATGAAAACAAATGACACTGCTAAAATAGTAATGCTTGCCCAAACCGGTAAGCCGGCATTATTTTCTTTATCAAAAGTCTGGCTCATTAAATGTGTAACATAACTTTCAAAAAAAGCAGCTACAATAAAAAATGGCACCAGGCACAATAAAATTTTAGCCGCATCTTTTATGCCCTGTCGAAAAGATTCCATACGGGAAAAAGTGCCGGGGAATAAAATGCCGTTGGCTAAAACAAACCCTGCTGTTGCGGCTATAACGATAGAAGAAATTTCAAGCGTGCCGTGTATCCATATTACCATAATAGATTTTATACCCAGGCCTTTTGAAAAAAACATATATTGAAAGCAACCCAGCATTAAACCATTTTGCCACATTACCCAAATGGTAAAAATGCCCAGTGTAAATCCAAAAATAAAAGTAAGAAAAGCCACTTTTATATTGTTGAAACCAATGCGTACAAACATAGAAAAAGGGTTGTCATCTTTATACACTCCAAAGGGATCGCCTTTGGCAATATTTGCTTCTGTCATATCCACATAACGGTCTCCTAAAACGCCCCGTACAAATTCCTCGTTGTACATACTGGAAAAAACGCCAATGGCAACAAATAAACTAAATACCACAGTGGTAAATAAAAATATGCCATGGTATCTTTTAAATAAAAGCGGAATTTCGTATTTCCAGAATTGAAAAATACGACTGTATTTTTCTTTACGGTTTTGATAAATACTTTGATAAATACCGGCGGCTATGCCGTTTATCCAGCGGGTAACTTTGCTGCGGGGGTAAAATGTTTTGGCATAAGAGAGGTCGTCGATAAGTGTAATAAAACGTTCAGCCGTTTCATCGGGGTTATCGGTAGGCGAATGCTGGTATTCCTTCCATTTCTCCGCATTCTTTTTAATAAACATGGCTTCTCTCATTCCTTAAAATTAACCCCTGTCCCCAAATGGCGGAAAAAGTATTTTTTAAATTTTCTTATTTTATTTTTCAAACTTATTAAAAAGCAAAAAGGTTTTAAAGCTAAAAGGTACATTTTTGAACCTACAAGTTGATGATTTTTTTATAAATAAAAAAATTGATGTTTTGCAGCAGGTATTAAAAGCAATCTGTATTTTGCATGTTGCATGTCTATCATACAAATAAATACCGCCTTTAATATAGACCTGGAGTTTGATGTTGCCGAATTTCATAAACGCCTTTTGGCCTACATTATCGATTATGTTTTACTGGTAATATATCTGTGGAGCATGAAATCTTTATTGTACTATGGTTTTAAGGTTGATTTTGAAACCAGCATGGGGCTGGACATTTTGGTAATTTCTTTGCCCATGCTGCTGTACTCATTGTTAACAGAGCTTTGGATGAACGGGCAAACGGTTGGCAAAAAAATTATGGCCATCCGTGTTATAAGTTTGGAAGGTGGAGAACCCACTTTGGGTCAGTACATTTTAAGGTGGATTACCAAATTTTTTGAGTGGCCATTTTTGTTTGGTTATATTTTTCTTTCTCAAACTTCTTTATTTGTGTATGCTTTTATTACCGGGCTTTTTGGCATTGCAGTAGTAATTATTATTGCCGTAACCCCAAAAAATCAGCGCCTGGGCGATTTGGCTGCCGGCACTGTAGTGGTAAATACAAAAACAGACCTTACTATAGATGATACTATTTTTAGAGAAGTAAACAGCAGCGATTATAAAGTAATGTTCCCCACTGTAATGCGGCTGAGCGACAGGGATATTAATACCATTAAAGGCGTGGTTACACAAGCCAATAAAAATGGCAATTACGAAATGTGTAACCGGGTATCGATGAAGGTAAAGGATGTTTTAAAAATTCAAACAGATTTATACCCCGACCAATTTTTAGAAAAATTACTGGAAGATTATAATTACCTGGCCACCCGGGAATAAAAAAAGCCGCACAGAGGCGGCTTCAGTTTTCAATGTTTTTTTATTTCATCAATGCTGCACCAATACCAAATATTAACGCCAGTGCAATAAAAGCCAGATAAATAATGGCAATAATCCCAATCATTTTATACAAATTTTTAAGGTTGGCTAAGCCACTGTTTAAACTATCCTGGTCGTTTGAATATAAACCAGCTTTTGTTTTTGCAGAAAAGCGGTATAAAAACATCGACATAAAAAAATTAACGGCTGCTATTATAAGATAAATCGTAGTAAGAAATCCTGCACCCATCATTGCACTGGCACCACCGTAAGGATTCATGGTGGTTAAAAAAGTTCCTGCAAATATTGCTATCAATACAAATAAACCGGTAAAAATAAAACCGAGTATACTTAAAAAAATACCCCACTTTGCGGTTTCTGCTAAATGAGCATGAGCAACGGAATCAATTTGTAATTCTGCATTTAAAAGATTTTCGTGTGTTTCCATAATTAGTTTTTTTGGTAAATGAATTTACGAATATGTAAAACTTTACTGACACCACAAAACAAAAGGCGTTGAAATTTCAACGTCTTAACCAACTTATGTGCACATCAGTATTTATCCTTCCATAATATTTAATAAGCCCTTGCAAACAAAACCCTTTCATTACTGGGCTTACCTGTTAATATACATACACCGGTTTCCTGTTTATTATTTAAAGGAATACAGCGGATGGTTGCTTTAGTTTGTTCTTTAATTTTATCTTCTGTTTCGCCGGTGCCATCCCAGTGGGCCGATACAAAACCACCTTTTTCATCCAGCAGTTTTACAAAATCATCCCAACTATCGGCATTGGTAATTCGTTCTGTTCTAAAAGCCAAAGCCCGGTTGTACATGTTTTGCTGAATATCGTCAAGCAATTGTACAATGGCGTCAGCAAGCCCATCAATGCTGATGCTGTTTTTTTCTTTGGTATCCCGCCTGGCTACTTCTACCATATTGTTTTCAATATCACGTAAACCCATAGCCACTCTTACCGGCACTCCTTTTAATTCATACTCTGCAAATTTCCATCCGGGGCGGCTGTTATCGTTGTTATCGTACTTAACCGAAACGCCTGCAGCTTTTAACTGTTTTATTATTTCATTAGCTTTTGCATCAATCACCGCTTTACTTTCCTCACCTTTATAAACGGGTACAATAACAACTTGAATTGGTGCAATTTTTGGAGGCATCACCAATCCCTGGTCGTCGCTGTGCGCCATAATTAAAGCGCCAATCAACCTTGTGGATACACCCCACGATGTGGCCCACACGTAATCTAAAGTATTATTTTTATCACTGAATTTTACATCAAATGCTTTGGCAAAGTTTTGCCCTAAAAAATGCGAGGTGCCGGCCTGCAATGCTTTTCCATCCTGCATTAATGCTTCAATGCAATAAGTATCTATCGCACCTGCAAAACGTTCGTTGGCAGTTTTTACTCCTTTAATAACCGGTACTGCCATATACTCTTCCACAAATGTGGCATATACGTCCAGCATTTTTTTTGTTTCTTCAATAGCTTCTTCCTTTGTGGCGTGTGCGGTATGGCCTTCCTGCCATAAAAATTCGGCTGTGCGTAAAAATAACCTGGTTCGCATTTCCCAACGCACCACATTGGCCCATTGATTTATTAGTAATGGCAGATCACGGTAAGATTGTATCCATCCTTTGTAAGTGTTCCAGATTATGGCTTCGCTTGTAGGCCGAATAATTAATTCTTCCTCCAGCTTAGCTTCAGGGTCAACCATTAATTTTCCAGGATTACCAGGATCGTTTTTTAAACGGTAGTGCGTAACAATAGCACACTCTTTTGCAAAACCTTCAGCGTTTTTTTCTTCTGCCTCAAATAAACTTTTAGGAACAAATAAAGGGAAGTACGCATTCTCGTGCCCCGTATCCTTAAACATTTTGTCTAATTGTTTTTGCATGTTTTCCCATAATGCAAAACCGTATGGTTTTATTACCATGCAGCCACGTACAGCCGAATGATCGGCCAGGCCACCTTTAATTACCAGGTCGTTGTACCATTGCGAATAATCCGCAGCTCTTGTTGTTAGTTCTTTTGCCATGTTGCCCCCACCCCCTAAAGGGGAGTTAATTGGATTTTATTAAAAATTTTGTTTAATGCATTTGTTTTACATCGCCTCTTTGTTGTTTGCTAAATTTGTACTGATAAAAATTTTTACTTTTAAAACCATTTAGCACATCTTTAACAACAAAGTGTTAAACATAAACGTTTTATGGCAAATGTTTTGATACTTTTATATATGAGTACTTTTAAAACTTGTACAAAAGTAGTAACTTCAATTTTAAATCTTTAAAACTAAACGCCATGAATGCTAAAATTTTACTTATCGCTTTATCAGCAGCAGCTTTCACCAGTTGCAGCACCGCTTACAAAAGTGGTCAAACACCCGATGATGTTTATTATAGCCCCGTAAGAGTAGTGGATGAAAGCAGGAATGATAATCGCCGTGAAGAAGTAAGGCAACCTGAAACCACTGCAGATGATGCCAGGATCAGGATGCAGATACGCAACCGCAGGTGGAGAGATTTTGATAATGATTACGATTACAATTACAGTTATAACAACAGCCCGTATTATTACAGCACCTGCAACCGCAACAGTTATGGATATTATTATAACCCTTATTATTACTCAAGGCCAATATACTCAACCAAAATAACTGCAGCAGCGCCAGTAAACAGTACACCACGTACCGTAAACCTTAACAGTTATAAAAACTATAATGGTGCTGTTAATAAAACCAAAGGCGGTAATGGCACTAACTGGGCTACACCATCAAGGCAGTATAACAACAGTAATAGCAACAATGGCAGCAGGGTGGGTAATATTATCAGGCAGGTTTTAACACCGGCACCTTCAGATAATTCTAACAACTCTAATTCAAACAATAATACAAGAACTTATACTCCATCTAATAACAGCAGCAACTCTAATTCAAACAGCGGCGGCAATAGTGGCGGATCTTCATCTGGTGGTAGTTCAGGTGGCAGTGTTTCCAGGCCGGGACGTGGTGGGTAAAAACCAACCTCCTCTTCCAGCACCTAAACAACAGGCGCCGAGCATTAGTAAGTAAAAACTTATTACATAATTCCCAAACATTTTTGTTGGATGGTAAAACTATACACCATGAAAAAATATTTACTCTTAATAAACCTTTTTATTACCGCCGCAGTTTTTGCTCAAACTCCCGAAGATGCGCTGCGGTATTCTTTTCAACCACAAAATGGTACAGCCCGCAGTCTTGCTATTGGTGGGGCAATGGGAAGTTTAGGTGGCGACATTAATGCCACTTTTGTAAACCCCGCCGGGCTTGGCTTTTATAAAACCGCAGAGTTTGTTTTAAGCCCGGGTTTTTTGTTCAATAATAACAAAGCAAACTTCAGGGACACAAAAAATCAAAACAAAAAAAATGGTTTTAATTATGGAGCCAGTGGCTGGGTTTGGGGCTACACACCACGCTACCGCCCCAAAACAAGTAATGCTGTAAGTATTGCTGTAACACAAACCGCAAATTTTAATAACAGTATTCAGTATAAAGGATTAAATAATTTCAGCAGCTTTAGCGAACAGTTTGCAGAAGAGTTTGCAAAAAGCGGATTAACCATTGACCAGGCACTGAATGTTAATTCTCAATTGCCTTACGGCTCTGCCCCGGCGTTATTCACTTATTTAATAGACACGGTGAGAGTAAACGGAGTTTACCAGGTAAAAGGCGCACCGGAGTATATTTTAGATGCAGGCCAGGCACTGCGGCAGGAAATGAACCGAACCACAACAGGTGGTACTAATGAAATGGCTATTGGGTTTGCCCATAATAACAACGATAAATTATTTTGGGGCGCCACCATTGGAGTGCCTTTTGTAAACTTCAACAGCAATACTACTTTTAAAGAGTTTGATACTTCAAATAATAATGCCAACAATTTTAAACAGTTTGAGTATAGTGATACTTATTCAACTAAAGGAATTGGGTTTAATGCAAAGCTGGGTATTATTTTTAAACCGCAGGAATATATCCGCTTAGGACTGGCGATACATACGCCAACTTTTATGAGCCTTACAGATAAAAGAACTACTACTCTTTCTACACAACTGGAAAACCCGGTTGCAAGTTTCAGTGTGGCCTCTACCACTTTTACCAATGGACAAGCGGGAGAAAGTAAATACACTCAAAGCTTTCCTTTCCGGGCCATCATCAGTGGTTCGTATGTATTTAGAGAAGTAAGTAATGTAAAAAGACAAAAGGGATTTATTACTGCAGATGTAGAGTATGTAAACTATAAAGGAAGCAGGTTTGGCAGCGACAATGCCGCACCATCTACCAGTGAAGAAGCTTATTATAAACAACTGAATGAAGTGGTAAAAGAGGAGTATAAAGGCAATTTTAATTTTAAGGTTGGTGGCGAGTTAAAGTTCAATGTTATTATGGGCCGTTTGGGATTTGCTTATTATGGCAATCCTTATAAAGATGCTCCATCAAAAATAAACCGTATGCTGCTGAGTGGTGGCTTAGGTTACAGGAATAAAGGAATGTTTTTTGATTTAACCTACGTTCATGCCATAACTAATGATATTGATTTGCCCTACCGGTTAGCCGACAGGGCAAATACCTATGCCACGCTTAAACAACAACGGGGCAACATTGCAGCCACTATTGGATTTAAATTTTAATGCAGCTTTATAAATTAATTTTTATCAACTGTAACATTTATAAAAAGCATTTCGTAATTGCTGAATAAACCAACTAACATGAAAAAATTTGCCTTGTTATTTTCCATCGGTGTTATATACTGTATTTCTTTAAAAGCCCAGGATTCTTTACAGCATTATGTCGCTAAATATAAATTTCCGCAGGGCAGTATGGTTACCGAAGTGGATGTTGTGTTGGAGAATGGCGTTTTAATGGTTAATTCAACCATGGGCAACGCAGCTGTTGAACGAAATTTCGGCGATGAATTCACCATGCCCTCTTATAACGGTACTGTGGTGTTTACCAGGAATGAAGCAAAAAAAATAACCGGGATTAAAATAAATGTGATGAACATTTCATTAGAAGGTACCAGGGAGCAAAAAGAAAATGGCATCATTAAATTGCCTGTACCTATTTATCAATCTACTTTTCCCATGAAATTTCTTCCATCAATGTTAACGGGTGAAGTTGAGGACTTACCCATTTTAACCCAGTAATTTTTTTAAACCAGGTCATTTGCCTTTTGGCATATTGGCGTGTATTTATTTTTATTTTTTCCACCGCATATTCCAAAGAAGTGTTGCCCGCAAGGTGATCAAAAATCTCTTTATACCCCACCGTTTGTAATGCATTAAGATTTTTATACGGCTGCAGTTTTATTACTTCGTCCAGTAAACCAGCCTGCATCATTTCATTTGTGCGTTGGTTAATATTTTTTATTAATGCTTCTTTGGGCAGCTCCAGCCCTATTGGTATAATATTAAAATCACGTTGTTTTTTTTGTTGGGTTTGAAATTGAGTTATCGATTTACCGCTGCTTAATTTTATTTCCAGCGCCCTCATTAACCGTTGCGGATTTTTTATTTCTCCTTTAGAAAAATAAACGGGATCATTTTTTTCTATTTCATTTTGCAGCCATTGCAGGCCCTGCTGCCGGTACGCCGTATTGATGTATTCCCTAACAGATAAATCAATTTCAGGTAATGCATCAATGCCTTCGCAAAAGGCTTTAATGTATAAACCTGTACCACCCACCATTATGGCCGTATTATGTGTTGAGAAAATTTGCTGTACTTTTTGCAAAGCATATTGTTCAAAAACTGCAGCATTTACTTCGTCATGTATGGAATGAGAATTAATAAAATAATGGTGTACCGATTGCAATGCTGCTGCAGAAGGTTTTGCCACACCAATATTTAATTCTGTAAAACATTGGCGGCTGTCGGCAGAAATGATTTGTGTTTGAAGATGATTGGCGAGATTAACTGCAAAACTGGTTTTGCCCACTGCTGTTGGGCCGGCGATTACAATGCAGGTTTTAACCCTGTTCCCTTGCACAGCATCCTGCGGAGAAGGGGTAAGATTTAAAAGATCATTTTTTATCATTGTATTGAGTTTGTAAAGAACTCTAATTTGATGAATGTGTAATGATTGGGCCCTTAAAAATTGAAGGCTACTATTGCTTAAAAATGATGTATGGAAAAATGATTTAAAAGAAGATTAAGCAAAATACAGCAATGTTAAATTGAAAACATTTTCCATTAACCCTAAAATCCATCGTTCCCATCTTTTCCATCATCTGCTGCTGCTTCTTCCTCTTCCTCATTTCCACCTTCAGCATCTTCGCCTTCTTCGCTGTAACCTTCTCTTAAAGCCTCGGGTTGTAAGTCATATTTTTCTTCCATTTCAGCCAGGCGGCTGTCTACCAAACCTTTGGTACCATATTGCGATGGCGCAATACCTTCTGTGCGTACACAAGAGGGATAGGTTAGTTTTTTATTTTCTTCTTTATCAACATTAATAAGCTCCACCATAAAGTGCCACATCTTATTAAAATCGTACTCGTAAATAAATTTTTGGTTGGGGT
>JAYURK010000090.1:0-5034 GCA_043756235.1 Ferruginibacter sp.
GCTCATCTTTGCCACCATTTTACAAAAGGCGATATCAGCAATTTTGATGACGTGTATAATTTTGGCAAAGGGCTTGATGCACTTACCATTGAAATTGAAGCCGTAAATGTGGATGCATTGGGAAAATTAGAAAGCGAAGGTGTAAAAATTTACCCAAAGCCAGGTGCTTTAAAAACTATAAAAAATAAAATTTTACAAAAAGAATTTTATAAAGAAACCCAAATTCCTACCAGCGAGTTTATCATCACGCAAAATAGAGCAGACTTAAACCAGCACATCAGCTTTTTACCAGCAGCACATAAAGTTGCCATGGGTGGGTATGACGGCCGTGGTGTTGAATTGCTGAAAACAAAAGATGACCTTGAGAAAGGATTTGATGCTCCGGCTGTTTTAGAAAAATTAATCAGCATTAAAAAAGAAATTGCAGTAATTATTGCAGTGGCAGATAATGGAGAGAACGCCCTGTATCCCCCGGTGGATATGGTTTTTGATAACCGGTTGAATGTGCTGGAATACCAGGTTAGTCCGGCCGATATCCCCGACAAAGTTTTGTGGAAGGTTGAAGCCATTGCCTTAAAAGTGGTGAAAGATTTAAAAAGCCCCGGCATCTTTGCTGTTGAATTATTTGTTGATTTTGATGACAATGTTTTTGTAAATGAAACTGCTCCCCGTGTGCACAACAGCGGCCATCATACCATTGAAGCCAACTTCAGTTCTCAATTTGATATGCTGTGGCGGGTAATGCTGGGCTACCCATTAGGAAGTACGGAACACATTTTGCCTGCTGCCATTGTAAATCTGTTGGGCGAGCCTGGTTTTACCGGCGAAGCTGTTTACGCAGGATTGAAGGAGATACTGGAAATTGAAAATGTGTTTGTACATATTTATGGTAAAAAAGAAACAAAGCCAGGCCGAAAAATGGGACATATAACCATCCTTAGTAAAGAAAAACAGGAACTGATACACCAGGCAAACCGGATAAAGCAAACAGTGAAAGTTATTGCCAGATCGTAAAAGAGTTTTATCCTGTATAATTTCCGTTGATACCATTTTTTTACCGTTCCGGCTATTATTCAAGAACTTAGGCGACAGTTTTATGTTAAAACAGCGTCTAAACAAAATTACAAATACGTGATATACAAAATGAAATTAGCTCTTCCGTTAATTATTTTAATTTCCTGCGCTGCCGTTTCCTGCAAATCATCTGCTAAGGATGATAAAAAAGCGGATGCCAGCAAAGATAAAAAACCGCCATCCCGTGTTGAAGCATTTATTGTTACACCCACCGTTTTATCGCAGGATATTGAAATGCCCGGCAGTTTAATGGCTGCCGAAGAAACCGAATTGCATGCAGAAGTATCGGGCCGGGTTACAGGTATTTATTTTAATGAAGGAAGTAATGTAGGTCAGGGAGCTATGCTGGTAAAATTATACGATGGCGATCTGCAGGCGCAACTGAGCAAATTAAGGATACAATTAAAAGTTGCAAAAGAAACGCAGGCAAGATATGAATCGCTTTTAAAAATTGGTGGTGTTAGTGTACAGGAAATTGAGATATACAAACTCTCAGTAAATAATATACAAGCCGATATGAATATTGTGCAGACCAACATTGGAAGAACCATGCTGAGAGCACCTTTCAGCGGCAGGCTTGGTTTACGCAACATCAGCATGGGTGCTTACATTACACCAGCAACTACCATCAGTACTTTAAGAAAAATAAGTCAGCTAAAAATGGAATTTACCGTGCCTGAAAAATATGGCAGCGGTATGAAACCCGGTGGGCAGGTGCAATTCAGCATGGAGAACAACGAAAAAACTTACTTAGCAAAAATAATTGCAACAGAAAATAATATTGCAGAGGAAACCCGGAGTTTACGGGTTAGGGCTGTGGTAACAAATGGAGATGCAAATTTAATTGCAGGTTCTTTTGTAAAAGTAAAAATAGCACTGGGAGAAAATGATGCAGCATTGATGATTCCATCGCAGGCCGTTATACCCAAAGCAAGAAACAAACAGGTGATTGTTTACAGAAACGGAACAGTCAATATGGAAACCGTAACAACCGGCATCCGTGATTCTTCGATGGTAGAAATCACATCGGGCCTAAAAGCCGGTGATACCGTTTTAATAACCGGTTTGTTAACAACAAAACAGGGATCTAAAGTAATTATCAACAAAGTAAATAAACCATAAAAGGTTTTTAAGTGAATATATCCGAACTCAGTTTACGGCGGCCGGTAATGGCGATGGTACTCAGTATCATCATCATTCTATTCGGATTAATCGGGTTTAAATTCCTGGGTGTAAGGGATTATCCAGCCATTGATCCTCCCAACATCAGTGTGCGTACTTCGTATGCCGGTGCCAATGCAGATATCATCGAATCGCAGATTACGGAACCTTTGGAAAAAGCCGTGAATGGCATTGCCGGTGTAAAAAACATCACTTCATCCAGCAGCCAGGGCAGCAGCAATATTAATGTAGAGTTTGAATTGGGTGCCGATCTGGAAGCTGCGGCCAATGATGTACGTGATAAAGTATCGCAGGCTGTACGTTCGTTGCCCGAAGATTTAAGTGCTCCGCCGGTTGTATCCAAGGCTGATGCCAGCTCCGACCCCATACTTGCCATGACGGTGCAAAGCAATACCCGCAACCAATTAGAGGTTACTGAGTTTGCAAATAATAATCTTTTAGAAAGATTGCAGACCATTCCCGGTGTTAGCGGCATCAACATCTGGGGCGAAAAAAGATATGCCATGCGTATCTGGTTTAACACCACAAAAATGAGTGCTTATTCCGTTACGTTTGCCGATATACAAAATGCACTTACCAGGCAAAACGTTGAGTTGCCATCAGGAAAAATATCGGGCAACGCAACCGAACTTTCTGTACGCACTTTTGGTAAAATAAATACCGAAGAAGAATTTAAAAACGTAATTGTAAAAAATATAACCGGAAGCGATATACTTTTAAAAGATGTTGCTGATGTGGTGCTTGGCCCCGAAAATGAAGAATCGGTTTTAAAAGAAAGTGGCGTACCCATGATTGCGCTGGCAATTATTCCGCAGCCTGGCTCAAACTATGTTGCCATATCTGATGAGTTTTATAAAAGGCTTGAGCAGATAAGAAAAGATGTACCCGAAGATATTACATTGCAGATTGCCCTTGATCAAACCAAGTTCATTAAAAAATCAATATCAGAAGTTAAGGAAACGCTGATGATTGCACTGGTACTGGTTATCCTCATCATCTATTTATTTTTCCGTGATTGGCTTATCGCCTTCCGGCCATTGATTGATATACCCGTTTCTTTAATTGGTGCTTTCTTTATCATGTATCTTTTTGGCTTTACCATTAATGTGTTAACGTTGCTGGCCATTGTATTGGCAACCGGTCTGGTGGTGGATGATGGCATTGTGGTTACTGAAAATATTTATAAAAAGATGGAAGCCGGCATGGATAAATGGCGGGCTGCAAAAGAGGGCTCTAAAGAAATTTATTTTGCGGTTATCTCCACTTCCATCACATTGGCCGTTGTGTTTTTACCAATCATTTTTTTAGAAGGATTTGTAGGTAGATTGTTTCGTGAGTTTGGAATGGTAGTAGCAGGTGCTGTACTTATTTCTGCATTGGTATCCTTAACGTTAACACCGGTATTAAATGTGTTAATGACGAAGAAGAAACCAAAACATTCTAAATTTTACGAAAAAACAGAACCCTTCTTCCGTGGTATGGAAAATGGTTACCGCAGCATGTTGAAAGGGTTTATGAGAATACGTGCTGCAGCTTTCATCATTATTCTGGTTTGTTTTGCCATCATTTATATTATTGGCAGCAACATACAATCGGAGCTTGCACCCATGGAAGACCGCAGCCAGTTTCGTTTGCAGGTAACTGCACCCGAAGGCACAGCTTATGATTATATGGACCGTTACATGGATAGGCTGAGCAAATTTGTACTTGATTCTGTACCGGAAAAAGATGTAGTAATTTCTTTAACTGCTCCTGGTTTTTCCGGTGGCTCTGTAAACTCTGGTTTTGTAAGGGTGGTAATGGTTGATCCCAAAGATAGAAACAGATCGCAACAGCAGGTGGTAGATATGATAAACAAAAGCCTGCCTAAATACAACGAAGGCAGGGCATCGGTTATACAGGAGCAAACCATTTCTGTAAACCGTAGAGGCGGCCAACCCGTACAGTTTGTTTTGCAGAATGTAAATTTCGAAAAGCTAAAAGCCATCCTCCCAAAATTTCTGGAGGAGGCAAATAATAACCCGGTATTTATGTCTCCCGATGTTGATCTTAAATTCAACAAACCCGAGCTGAGAATTATAATTGACAGGCTGAAAGCAAGTGCTTTGGGCATTACTGTGCAGGATATTAATGAGGCATTGCAACTTGCATTAAGTAACAGGCAGCTTGGTTTTTTTACCAAAGATGGAAAACAATATGTGGTAATGGGGCAGGTTGCACGGGATGACAGGGATGATCCATCCGACCTGAAATCAATTTACGTTCGTAACAATGCCGGTAATCAAATCCCGTTAGATAACCTGGTAAGTTTTGAAGAAGACAACAGCCCTCCTACTATCTATCATTTTAACCGCTACAAATCTGCCACTATTTCTGCAGGCCTTGCACCGGGCAAAACGGTTGGCGATGGTATAAAAGCCATGGAAGAAATTTCAAAAAAATTATTAGATGAAAGTTTCAGTACCGCACTCAGCGGCTCATCACGTGATTATGCCGAAAGCGGCAGTAATACCAGCTTTGCATTTATACTGGCATTGGGATTGATTTTTCTGATATTGGCAGCGCAGTTCGAAAGTTTTATAGATCCCATCATTATTATTACAACAGTGCCACTGGCCATTGCAGGTGCGTTGCTGAGTTTACAAATATTCGGACAAACGCTAAACATTTTTTCTCAGATAGGCATGATTATGCTGATTGGCCTGGTAACCAAAAACGGAATTTTAATTGTTGAATTTGCAAACAAACAACAGTTGATGGGTATGAAAAAAATACCTG
>JAYURK010000091.1:0-45041 GCA_043756235.1 Ferruginibacter sp.
TGCCATCGACAGTGCAATGATGGCGCAGCAATGGGTGGGCACCACCAACTTTGGTATGCGTAAACCCAACTTTGTAATTATACACCACACCGCACAAAATGCCTGCGACGTTACACTCCGCACTTTTACCCTGCCCCGTACGCAGGTAAGTGCCCATTATGTAATTTGTAAAGATGGTACCATACACCATATGCTTAACGATTATTTACGGGCATGGCATGCCGGCAACAGCAAATGGGGCAATGTTACCGACATCAACAGCAGCAGCATTGGTATTGAATTAGACAATAATGGTTTTGAAATTTTTACCGATGCACAGATACAAAGTCTGCTGCAGGTATTACAGCAATTAAAAAAGAACAACAATATTCCTGCGGCAAATTTTATTGGCCACAGCGATATTGCACCCAAAAGAAAAGTGGATCCCAATAAAAATTTTCCCTGGCAGCAGCTTGCACAAAATGGTTTTGGTAACTGGTACGATACGGCTAATGTACAACTGCCGCAAAATTTTAATGCCCTGCAATCGTTACGCATTATTGGTTACGATACTAAAGATTCTGTTGCGGCCTTTAAAGCATTTAAATTACATTTTGTGCAGCAGGATAGTATTCCTCAACTGAATGAAGCAGATAAAAAAATTATTTATGAGTTGAGTAAGAAGTATTGAGCTTCGCTAAAACTTTTTTGCCACGGACCTGCCTGCCGGCAGGCAGGTTACACGAATTTTCACGGATTATAATACAAAAGAGATTGCAATTGATAAATGCTGAAGTACAGTCCGCAGGATGCTGTGCATAGTACTAAAGCCTCATCAGGGAACCACCCCGAATCTACCTATCGGCAGACAGGAAAGGGATGTAATCTTTTTCGGGTGGCTTTTTTGTTTCTTTTTTTCCACAAAAAAAGAAAAGAAAAAAGCTGCTGTAAATAGTAGATATTCGTTAACCAAGAAATAATGCGATTGTCACTTTGTTGTTTATAGCTTTTGTTACCTTAGCATTTCAATTACAATTGCAATGAAAAAAATAACGCTCTCCATAATTGCTTTTTTGTTTTTAACGATAAGCACAACTGCTCAAAAAAAAATAACCCTGCCCAATGGCTGGAGCCTTAGCCCTGCAGGCAAAAATTTACCATTGGGAGATCTGCCACTAAATATGGCCGTCAGCAATTCAAAAAAATTAATGGCAATTACCAACAACGGCCAAAGCAAACAAACACTGCAACTGATAGATATTGCAACAGAAAAAATTTTACACAATATTGAAATTAAAAAAAGCTGGCTGGGGTTACACTTTAGTGCCGATGAAAAATATTTATATGCCAGCGGCGGAAATGATAACTGGATTTTACAATACGCTGTTGTAAATAAAAAACTAAAATTAAAAGACAGTATTAAGCTGGGAGATAAATGGCCCAATAAAATTTCGCCGGCCGGTATTGAAATTGACGATGCAAAAAATTTGATGTACGTGGTTACAAAAGATAACAACAGTTTGTATGTAATTAATCTTACCAATAAAAAAATTGTGCTGCAGGTGCCTTTAAGTGGCGAGGCGTACACCTGTTTACTATCTGCCGATAAAAAACAATTGTATATTTCTGTTTGGGGCGATAAAAAAGTTGCAGTGTTTAGCACGGTAGAAAATAAAATCACCAACAGTATTGATGTGGGTGATCACCCCAACGAATTATGTTTAAGTAAAAATGGAAATTATTTATTTGTTGCCAATGCAAACGATAATTCTGTTTCGGTTATAAATACCAAACAACAAAAAGTTATTGAAACCCTAACAGCATCATTATACCCCGATGCACCACAGGGCAGTGCTACCAATGGCCTGGCATTAAGCACCGATGAAAAAATGTTGTTTATAGCCAATGCCGATAATAATTGTTTAGCAGTTTTTGATGTAAAGGAACCGGGCAACAGTAAATCGGAAGGGTTTATTCCGGTAGGCTGGTACCCCACCTGCGTAAAAGTAGTAGGTAAAAAAATATTTGTTACTAACGGAAAAGGGTATTCTTCATTTGCAAATCCTAAAGGACCCAACCCGGTAAAGCGCAGGGTAAAACACCAGGCCGATGATGAGGATGGTCCGCAATATATCGGTGGATTAATGAAGGGCACCCTGAGTATTATTCCTTTACCAACTGAAAAACAACTGGCTGTTTACGCTCAGCAGGTTTATAAAAATACACCGTACACCAAGCAAAAAGAATTGCTGGCTAAAGGTGAAGCTGGTAATCCCATTCCGCAAAAAGTGGGCGATAAATCTCCCATTAAATATGTGTTTTACATTGTAAAAGAAAACAGAACCTACGATCAGGTATTGGGTGATGTAAAAGAAGGCAACGGCGATACTTCTTTAGTTTTGTTTGGAGAAAAAATTACCCCTAATCAGCATAAGCTGGTAAAAGATTTTGTGCTGCTGGATAATTTTTATGTAGATGGTGAAGTAAGTGCCGATGGCCACAACTGGAGCCTGGGCGCTTATGCCAACGATTACCTGGAAAAAAATTGGGTAACAAGTTATGGCGGCCGTGGTGGTACATACGATGCGGAAGGCACCCGTGAAATTGCCAACAACAAAGGTGGTTTTATTTGGGATCATTGTAAACGTGCCGGTGTAAGTTTTAGAACCTATGGCGAATTTGCAGATGATTACAAAGCCAACATCCCGGTTTTAGAAAATCATTTTTGTAAATATTATACCAGCTGGGATGAGAGTGTGCAGGACACCACAAGGGTGGGGCAGTGGAAAAGAGATTTCGACTCACTGGTGGCTATAAACGCTTTGCCGCAGCTAAATACATTGCGTTTAATAAACGATCATACACAGGGCATGAGTTTGAACAGGCCAACGCCATTTGCACATGTGGCCGATAACGATTTGGCGGTAGGAATGTTTATTGAATATTTAAGCAAGAGTAAAGTTTGGAACCAGAGCGTGGTTTTTATTGTGGAAGATGATGCACAAAATGGACCCGACCATGTGGATGCACACCGCACCACTGCGTATGTTGCCGGGCCATATGTAAAGCGACATTTTGTTGATCATACACCATACACCACCAGCGGCATGCTGCGTACAATAGAATTAATTTTAGGGTTGCCGCCCATGAGCCAGTACGATGCAGCTGCAACACCTATGTGGCGCTGCTTTACAGCCACACCCAATTATGCAGGCTTTACTGCATTACCCAATAATGTAAACCTTGCAGATAAAAATACGGTGAATAACATTTTAGCCGAACGCAGTGCACAATTTGATTTTAGTAAAGAAGACAGGGCACCCGATTTAGAATTCAGTGAAGTAATTTGGAAAGGGGTTAAGGGTTTGCACAGTGTAATGCCGGCGCCAAAAAGAGCAGCGTTTGTAAAGGTGAGTGAAGAAGAAGATTAGAATATCGAATGTGGGAATTTTCAATATCGAATGTTTGAATTTCGCCACTTGTATAAAAACATTCGATATTTATCCATTCGATATTTAACCTTTCGGTATTTATCCATTCGACATTTTACAAGTCTTTTACTAATTCTTCTAATTTAATTTCTTCCAAAATAATTCTTGTGGAAGAAGTATTTTCCTGGCTCCATTTTATTAAGCGGATATAACCGCCTTCAATTTCTATTCCTGTAATATCGCCATCATTAAAGCAACAGCAGCCGGTATTAAAATACGAAGGCATTAATTTTTCGTATGCCTCCCGTTCAATTTCATTTGCAGGATGGCCAGAATATTTGCCCGACGCAAAAACGGGCTGGTGCGTATGCCCGGTTATTAAAATAGTATTTTTTTTATGGCTGCTCCATTGGTGCATTAAAGTATTGTGTTTATTGCGCAGCGAAAAATTTTTGCTGGGCGTGTTGATGTTTATCCGCAGGTAACGCTGCAATGGCCGCCATACATGCGCTACTATCCAGGTGCTGAAGGCATTGTTATCGCTCATTTTATCGCCCTGATGGCCATGGGTACAAAAAATAGTAAGCGGTTGATTGTTGATGCTGGCTTTTAAAATAATGCCTTCATAAATTGTTAGCGGCATTAAAAAATATTTATGCAGTAAACGTTCTGTATCCCACTTATTCTTCCACAAAATATCGTGGTTACCAAAAGTTTTAAAATAATTATTGGGCTGAAAAGCAGCTTCGGTTGCAAAAACTTTTTCGTTTTTGGGTAACACTTCATCCACTTTGTATTTCCAAAGCTCTTCACTGTCGCCCAAATTAATAAACGAAAAATTTTGCTGCCGGTAATAGTGCAGGGCCGTAATATAATTTAATTCGTTGGTGGTAAAATCGTCTGCCCAGTCCCGGTTGCCTTTATGCTGATCGCTGAAGATGATAAACTTATCCAGTGCCACATCAACAGTAATACTGTTTACTCTTTTATTATTTTTTTCGTTGCTGCTGTACAGCTCGGTAAGCGATTTAAAGATGTCTTCTTTTTTTGGATTGGCGCTAAGTTTATTGGCCAGCAGGGTAAGTGGTTGTTTTAATAAATATTGTAACAGCTTACGCATGGTTGTTTTTTTGCCCGCAGATTTCGCAGATTACGCAGAAATAAAAAGGGTGTATTTGTCAGCGAAATCTGCGGGAGAATTTATTTATTAAAATACTTTGCCAGCGCTGGAATTTTTGCCAGTTCCCTAGCTTCTATTTTTATTACAAACCGCGTAAACAATGCAAACAAAATACTAGCTGTAACTAATGAAAACCAAAGGTGGCCGGCATAAATTTTATTGATACCCAGGTGCATTAAATAAATTAAAACTACCAGCACCAGGTAAGCGATTAATTTTTTTGCGGGGTAAGGCACGGGATAATATTTTTGCCCCAGCAGGTAACTGCTAACCATCATAAATAAATAGCAGGTAAAAGTTGCAATAGCTGCACCGGTATAATGCAGTTTTGGGATAAGTAAAATATTAAGCCCAATGGTTATGGCGGCGCCAATTATAGTTATTACTGCACCATAACTATTTTTATTGGTAAGCTTATACCAAACACTCAAGTTATAATAAATGCCTAAAAAAATATTGCCCAATGCCAGCAGTGGTACAATTTGTAAACCTTCGGCCCAGCGCTTGTTGGCAAAGGTTATAAATATCCATTTAAACACATCTAAGTACAAACCAATTAATAAAAACATAAAGCAGCAGGCTATTACAAAAAACTTCATCACCCGGGCATAAGTGCGTTGTGCATTTTCATCTTTACTTTTATTAAAGAAAAAAGGTTCGGCAGCCATGCGGAAAGCCTGTATTAAAATAGTTATCAGCAAAGCAATGCGAAATATGTTTGCAAAAATACCCAGTTCATGATCGGCCTGCTGCTGCGGCAAATCCACCACATGGCGGTAAATTAAACGGCTGAGTACATCGTTCACCATTCCACCAAGGCCCACAATAATTAGTGGGGCGCTGTATTGCATCACTTGTTTCCACAGCACTTTATCAAAATTTAATTTTATCTGCCTTATTTCTTTACTCAATAAAATAAGGGTGAATACACTGCCGCACAAGTTGCCTAATAAATAATATCCGAGGCCAATATCTTTGTTGTAAAAATTTTTTAAAAAACTACCGGGGTTGCTTTGCAAAATATTGGGTACAATACCCAGGAAAAAAATTACTACACTTACATTAATTACAATGCCGGCAATACGGGCAAAGGCATAACGCTTGGGGCGGTCCTCCTGCCGCAGTTTGGCAAAAGGTAAAGTGTTTAAATTATCTACCGCTATTATGGCAATCATCCACAGCACATAATCGGGGTTATTGTTTAAGTCGGCTGCGCCGGTTATGGCGCCTCTAGTCAATAATAAAATAATGGTAAACAATATGCTGCTGAAAAAAAGTGAAATTGAAAGCGTGCTGTATAATTTTTGTTTATCGTGTGTTTGCGAAAAACGAAAGTAGGCCGTTTCCATACCATAGGCATACAACACATTTAAAAAAGGGATAATGGTGTACACCTGCACCAAATCGGCAGTTTTTTCGGGCATGGCTACAAAAAAAGGCAACGCCATATTCATTAAATAACCTAAAAAACGGCTGGCAATTGTGGGTACACCATACCATAAAGTTTGACCTGCTAATTTTTTAATACCGCTCAATACTTATTTTAATTTGCTTCAAATTTACTTTTATAATTTTAATTTTTCTTTAAATAAATGATGCAACGCTTTGGCTGTATATTTTATCTTTGTTACAAAACAAATTAATATGAGATACATCATTGCCCTTATAGTTTTTACTGCCAGCTTTTTTGCTGCTGCTGCACAATCCCGTACGGCTACGGTAGAATACCAAAAAATTAACCGGCAGGCGGTGGTAAACGAAATTCCTTTTCCCGAAAAAACAATACGTGATGCCATAGATAATAAAATGCAGCAAATGGGTTACAAAGGAAAAGACAGTAAAAGTTACACCGTATATAAAGGGGTGCGGCTGCCCGAGCTGGGCAACGACAGTTACGACCTGTATTTTATGGCCGACAGAAAAAGCCGCCGTGAAAAAGAAAACAGCACCCTTACTTTAATGGTATCAAAAGGGTTCGACAGTTTTGTGGCCGACAGTAACGACAGCAAACTGATGAACAACGCCAAAAATTATTTAGACAGTATAAAAAATATGATTGCCGCTTACGACCTGGAGCAACAAATTATTGCACAGGAAGACGCTGTAAAAAAAGCAGATAAAAAAAGCACCAATCTGATTGATGATGGCGTAAGCCTGGAAAAGAAAAGAAAAAATATTGAACAGGATATTGCCGACAATAAAAAAAATCAGGCCAGCCAGCTTGCAGAAATTGAAAAACAAAAACAAATTTTAGAAGTGCTGAGGAGTAAGCGGAGGCAATAGTCAATTTTATTTTAATCCAGCATTGCCGCATAGTTTAAAACCTGTGCGGCATTTATCACCACATATCTTTACTTATCTTTTTTCTAAAATCTTTTAAAGAAGAAATTTTCTTTTTAAACTCAATGCGTTTTTCTTTGGCTGCTTTACCGGGTTTGGTGGCTTTACGGGGCTTAGGTTTTACCAGTGCATTTTTTACCAGCGCATTCATCTTTTTTATAACCTCATGTTTATTGCCCAGCTGGCTGCGTTGGGTTTGGCTTTTTACCAGCAAAAAACCATCAGCATTAATTTTGTTGGCCAGCTTTTGGTTAAGCAATTCTTTTTGTTCGGCCGTAAATAATGCAGTAGTACTAATATGCCAATATCCTTCTACCATGGTCTCTACCTTGTTTACATTTTGGCCACCTTTGCCACCACTTCGGGCCGTTTTAAATTTTATCTCGGCAGATATATCTGTCATAAGTACAAATTTACCAATAAAAAGAAGGAAATTGCAGGCATATCCGTGTTATTTAAGTGTATTATTTCGGTAAGCCGGATTTTTTTTGGATTTTTGCAACAATCAATAAGACAGGCATGACGAAAGGCATTTATAATTCTTTAACCGAACGAAAACAGCTGGGCAAAAAATCTTTTGCCGTACTTATCGATCCTGATAAGGTAAACGATACCAATATGGACCAATTGATAACATTATCTGTTGATGCCCATGTTGATTACTTTTTGGTAGGCGGCAGTTTAGTTATCTCTAATTATTTAGACGAGTGTTTGCAGTTGATAAAAAAATCATGCAATATTCCCACCATACTTTTTCCGGGCAGTCCTAACCAGATCAGTAAATATGCCGATGCCTTATTATACCTCTCCCTCATCAGTGGCCGCAATGCCGATTTATTAATTGGCCAGCATGTAATAAGTGCGCCGGTGGTAAAACAAAGCGGATTGGAAATTATGCCCACCGGTTATATGGTAATTGATGGTGGCGCACCCACAACAGTTTCTTACATCAGCAATGCCACACCCATACCTGCCGATAAAAATGAAATAGCTATGTGCACCGCCATGGCCGGCGAAATGCTGGGCATGAAATTAATTTATATGGATGCCGGCAGCGGCGCCAAACGTGCCATTACCGAAAGCATGATTCAAAAAGTTGCAGGTTGTATTGATGTGCCTTTAATTATTGGCGGCGGTATTGTTGAACCCGAAAAAGCGTACCTCAACTGCAAAGCCGGCGCCGATGTAATTGTAGTGGGCAATGCCATTGAAAAAGATCCTGCACTTATAAAAGAAATGGCCGCGGCGGTGCATAGTGTGGCAGTGAAGGTGTAAAAAAATTTTACAAATTTTATTTTTTTTGTTACCAGCATTGGTAATACTGTTTGGCTACGGTGGCGTCGCACTCTTGTACAGTAAATCTTTATTGAGCTTTTACCTTTGAATAGATCTAAGCGAACGTTTCGAAGAACGAAACGAGGCGGAGGGCAACGGGGAAGATAACTCATTCCTGATTACTCATTCCTAATTCCACATTACTTCTCCCTTTTCATACTTTTCTTCTTATACTTAACATTATCAATTATGTTACTTCTAAATATATGGTATGCACAAGTTATTTTTTGTAAATTTGATAACACAATTATTAATATGGAAAACAGAGTAATAAATATTGACCCGGATATATTAGGTGGTACTCCCGTTTTTTTTGGTACCCGTGTGCCGGTAAAAAATCTTTTCGATTATTTGGAAACAGGCGAATCTATTGCAGCTTTTCTGGAAGATTTTGAAAGTGTAAAAAAAGAACAAGTGATAAAAGTGCTTGAAATGTCTCAAAAACTAATTGACAACTCTGCAAACATCCTTCATGAAAATTTTGCTTGATGAATGTGTAACCAAAAAGTTTCTATCCTTTCTTCAGGGCTTTGATGTTTCTACTGTAAATGAACAGGGATGGAGTGGGATAAAAAATGGAAAATTAATGGGCTTGTGTTGTGATAATGGCTTCGATATATTATTAACCATTGATAAGAATTTGATGCACCAGCAGAACCTGGAAAAATTTAATCTTACAATAGTTGTGTTAAATAGCTTTACAAGTAAAATAGAAGATTTGATTCAGTTTATACCTTCTTTTAAATTATCTATAAGCTCAATGGAAAAACATAAAGCTTACCTGGTAGAAAAATAATTTATACATATGACCGCAGCCAAAATAACAATTATTAAAAAATAATATTGCTGCATAATTTTTTTTATTACTTCTCCTTCACCACTCTCGTTGGCGTATCCTTACCACTCACAATAGTTTTACTGCTTAGCGCAATGGCTTTTATAATCTCTGCCATATTTTTCATATCCAGCGTTCCAATTTCATCGCTTTGTTTGTGATAGTTGGGTTCGTTGTTAGGCGCTTCTTCCATTTTACTGGTACTGATTGTATGCGCAGGTACACCCAGTTCTGCTAGTGTAGCATTATCGCTGCGGTAAAATAAGTTTTGTTTAGGGTAGGGGTCGGGTTCAAACTTAAATTTAGATTTGGCGAGATTGCTTTGTAAAATTTTACCCATATCGCTTTTTTCGTAACCGGTAATGTAGGCGCTGTTGGTACCCCATTTGCTTTCGGTGCCAATCATTTCAATATTAAACATGGCCACTACTTTATCTGCATTTAATTGCTTGCTGAAGTAACGGCTGCCATATCCACCCATTTCTTCGGCGGTAAAAGCTACAAAAATCAGGGTGCGTTCGTTTTTATTTTTTAAGGCGCTGAAATATTTTGCCAGCATCATTACCGCAGTTGTACCGGCTGCATCGTCGTTGGCGCCATTGTAAATACTATCCATGTTTTTATCAGGCTTACCAATACCTAAATGATCGTAGTGGCCGCTAAAAATTACAAACTCCTCTTTTTTGCCTGCCTGTCCGGCAGGCAGGCTTTTACCAGGCAATATACCCACTACATTTTTAAGTGGTTGTGCTGTCAATTCATTTTTAACAGAAAGCTGTAAAGCAGCCGGATTTAAATTAGCCGTTAAAATAAATACCTGCGAAACTTTTGAAGTAAATTTTGCATTGCCTGTAAAGCGCTGCATACTCTTAAAACGCCTGGCATGAAAAGTATCTACCAGTATCAATAAATTTTTTTCGGCATCAAAAAGCGGGAACACCGTTTTATTAAAATCGGCATCTTTTTTTACCACCACTATTTCATAATCTGTTATAGCGGTAATGTTTATTTCGGCAGCAGTAGTATTGGCGGCAACATTGTTTGCAGATAAAGTATCGCCATCTATCAGACCATTTATGGCTACAGGCTTTGCTTTTACCATTGCAAACTCCTGAAAGTAATTTTTATTATTGCCTAAAAATTTAAGGTTGCTTTTTGCAAATTCTGCTGCAATAAAATCGGCTGCTTTATCAATACCGGCGGTAAAAGTTTTGCGGCCCTGCATATCATCGGCCGATAGTATTTTTTCAATTCGCTCTACCTCAGCAGCATTTATTATTTTATCAATATTTTGCGAAGCGGCAAAAAGCCCCATTAAAGATAATAGTGAGGCAAATAAAAATTTACGAATAAGCATAATGAAATTTTAAAAGAAAATCTATTTAAAAAAGAAGCAGCAATATTAAAAACTGCAAACTGTAAACCGCAAACCCAAAACATTCCTTACAGGCTCATCATCTCTTTAAACTTTACTGCCTGCCTGCGGCTTACTTCTACCTTTTCGCCACCGTGCAACTCTAACAAAAGGCCGCCGTTAAAATAAGGTTCAATTTTTTCTATCATGCGCAGGTTTACAATATGCTTGCGGTTGGCCCGGAAGAAAACTCTTTCATCCAGCCTTTCTTCCAGGGCATTTAACGATTTTAATATAAGGGGTTTGTTGCTGCCAAAAAATACTTTTGCGTAGTTGCCCACGCTTTCAAACAATCTAACTTCGCCCAGTTTTACAAACCAGCAACGTTCGCCATCTTTTACAAAAACCTGGTCGGCTTCGGTAAGCTGGCCACGGTTAATGCCTGCCATTGCTGCGGCCATTTCTTTTTCATCGGCTACCTGTAATTTTTGTAAGGCATCGGCTAAGCGTTTAGGCTCTACCGGTTTCATTAAATAATCCAGCGCATTTACCTCAAAAGCTTTTAAGGCATATTCATCGTAGGCAGTGGTAAAAATTACATGTGGTGCTTTTTCCAGTTCGGTAAGCATATCAAAACCGGTTTTGCCCGGCATCTGTATGTCTAAAAAAATTAAATCCGGCGATAGGTTTTCAATTTTTTCCAGGCCTTCAGCGGCATTGGCAGCTTCACCAATAACTTCTATTTCCGGAAAATCGAGCAATAATTTTTTTAATTCATTTCTTGCCAACCGTTCATCATCTATAATAACTGCTTTTTGCATAATGCTTTTCTTTATTTATTTATTAAACTGTAACCGGCATGGTTACCTTGCTTTGTACCATATTGTTACCCATATTTTTTATTTCAAAACTGGCTTTACCCTGGTACATTAAATTTAACCGGTCCTGTGTACTTTTAATACCAAAGCCGTCACCATTTCTTGTGCCGTTTAATTGCCCGGTATTTTGTACAGACAATTCTAAATTATCACCCACAAAATCGGCCGAAATTTTTACAACCCCTCCATTTATTAATTTGCTTATGCCATGCTTAATAGAATTTTCAACCAGCGTTTGCAACATCATGGGTGGTACGTGTTGTGTTAATGTATCTTTATCAATATCCATTTCTACCTGCAGCCTTTCTTCAAAACGCATGTGTTCAAGTGCCAGGTAATCTTTTACAATATCCAGTTCTCTTTCCAGTGTAACAGTTTCCGATTTTTCGGCCTGCATACTGCTGCGTAAAATATTACTTAACTCAGTGATGGCCCTTCTGGCACGTTCAGGATTTTCATCCACCAAAGCCCTTATACTATTTAATGAATTAAAAATAAAATGAGGGTTGATATGGGATTTTATAGTTTTTAATTCCAACTCTTTTACAGTAGATTCCAGTTTTAATTTATCCAGTTGATCCTTTCGGTTCCGGTCTACATAATGGTAAGCGATATAAATTAAAAACCACAGGGCAATTAAAAGTATATTTTGATAAATGCCGAAAAGATCTGTTTTATCCTGGTGCTTCCACTCGCCTTTAGTATTGCGGTACCAGCCTGTATTTTTTTTAATGTCCGAAATAGTTTTTAAACTCAGGGAATCTTTTACAGGAGCGTTATTGAAATACGGAATTTTATCAAGGCCTGCACTCTCTTCTGTTTTTTTTGCTTTATCTAATTTGTAGGATAAAATGTAATTATCAAAAGAGTATGGGGTATTGTGCTCAATGGCATTGCCGCCATAGTACAATAGCAAACTAGTTGCTGCAATGCCCACTAAAAAAAGCCCGAGCGTTTTATTAAAATTAAATTTTAGCCAGTTGGTTTTTTTTATAACCGTTCTTAAAAAATGCGTTGCTAAAATACCCGACACAAAAAAAATGCCCAGGCTTATAAGGTATTCGTTTTGGCCACCATGCTGCGAAAATTGTTCAGCAAATACAAACAGGTTAAAATAAATATGAATAATGCAAAAAATGCCCCATCCCAAAATCTGGCACAACCAATATCGTACGTTTATTTTAGCCATAATGCAAATCTAAAGGTCAAGATAGTGAAAATACGGTGCGTTTTGATTAATGGCGATATGCTGTGGTGGGAGGTGGACAAAAATTTAACACCTTTAATAAGCGGCATCAGTACAGTTTATTACCATTTTGTGCAACCTATAATCCTAACCCACAATTTGATTTTAATGAAAACGAAAAACAATATATCCAGTTTATCAATTTATCAGTTTTTATAAAAGCATTAATTTATAACGAAAGGGCAGGCTATATACCTTACTTTTTTTGCGCAACATTTTTTATCAACCGTATCTTTTAATTATTTATAATTAGTTTTACAGTATTGATATAATTATAAATGGCAAACCCCAACTTAAATAACGAGGCCGCTTTTGCAGATAAAGATTTTGAAAATACCATTAGGCCAGCGGCTATAAATGATTTTAGCGGCCAGCCGCGGATTATAGAAAATATTACCATCTTTATTAAGGCTGCAAAAATGCGGGGCGAAGCTTTGGACCATATTTTATTTCATGGCCCGCCGGGTTTGGGTAAAACCACTTTAAGCCGAATTGTGGCCAACGAATTGGGTGTAAGCATTAAAGAAACCAGTGGCCCTGTAATTGAAAAGCCCGGCGATCTTGCAGGCCTGCTTACTAATTTAGAAACAAATGATGTTTTGTTTATTGATGAAATTCATCGGTTAAGTACAGTGGTAGAAGAATATTTGTACGCCGCAATGGAAGATTACCGCATTGATATTATGATTGACAGCGGCCCCAACGCAAGAAGTGTACAACTTAATTTAAATCCGTTTACATTAATTGGAGCTACCACCAGAAGTGGATTGCTGACCGCACCTTTGCTCAGCAGGTTTGGCATAAAATCGAGATTAGAATATTATGATGCCATAACTTTAAAAAATATTATTCTCCGCTCTTCAAAAATATTAGGCACAAAAATTACCAGCGATGCTGCTGCAGAAATATCGGGCCGCAGCCGGGGTACACCACGTATTGCCAATGGTTTATTAAGAAGGGTGAGGGATTTTGCACAGGTAATTGGCAATGGTGTTATTGATTTAGGCATTACTGAACATTCACTTAAGGCTTTAAATGTAGATGCTTATGGTTTAGATGAAATGGATAATAGAATTTTAACTACCATTATAGAAAAATTTAAAGGCGGGCCAGTAGGTATTACCACCATTGCAACAGCCGTGGGTGAAGAACCGGGAACCATTGAAGAAGTGTATGAACCTTTTTTAATACAGGAAGGATTTTTACAACGTACTGCTAGAGGCAGAGAGGCTACCGACAAGGCGTACAAGCATTTAGGCAAATCACAGCCCAACTCCCCCAACACATTATTTTCATAAAAAAAACTGTTCAGTAAATGAACAGCTTTTTAATAATTTCACCCCTTTAGGGGATGGTGGTTTATTCCGAAACCACTAACCTGAAACCATTGCCGTGTATATTTACAATTTCAATTTTAGGATCTTCTTTTAAGTATTTACGCAATTTGGCAATATACACATCCATGCTGCGGCCATTAAAATAAGTATCGCTGCCCCATATTTTTTTAAGGGCAATTTCACGGCTCAGCAAATCATTTTTATATTCACTAAGCATTTTAAGCAGTTCATTTTCTTTAGGCGATAACACCTGCACCTTACCCGCAATAGTTAACTCACGCAGGCGTGGGTTAAAATGATAATTGCCCAAATCAAATTCGGCATTTACTTCTTCACGGTGCATTTCTTCGTTACGTTTTAAAATAGCTTTTATTTTATGCAGCAGTACTTCACTGTCAAATGGTTTGGTAATGTAATCATCGGCACCAAGTTTATAACCCTGAATAATATCGTCTTTCATGGTTTTAGCACTGAGGAAAAATAAGGGCACATCGGGGTTTACATCCCGTATTTCTTCACCTAAAGTAAAGCCGTCCATATTGGGCATCATTACATCCAGCAAACAAATGTCAAATTTTTCCCGCTGAAAAGCCGCTAAGCCCAGCCGTCCGTCACGTTCCAGTATTACGTCGTAATCGTTTAATTCTAAATAATTTTTTAGTACCATGCCAAGGTTGGTGTCATCTTCGCAAAGTAATATTTTGGGTTTTACTGCTTCCATGTTTTATTAGTTTAATAGCAAATAAAATTAATTCATTTTTGGTATAGCGAATATAGTGCCTAATTTTTTGTTAAAGGTGAAATTGTTGCCCGCAGATTACGCCGATGTCGCTGAAAGAGATTTGCCTGCGGCAAAATGGGGTTGCCACAGATTTACACGAATTTTTTTCCCTCAAAATGTTGATGCCATTTTTCATCTGCGTGATCTGCGTAATCAGCGGGCATATTTTTTATCCGTAAGCGTTTTTAAAAAAGCAATTAAATCTTTCTTTTCCTTCTCCGTTAATCCTAAAGGCGTTTTTAAATCATCATCAATATTAATGGGGTTGTTTATAAATTTTCCGGGGTTATTGTAATACTCCACCACTTCTTCTAAAGTTTTAAATATACCGTTATGCATGTAAGGTGCCGTTACTGCAATATTGCGTAAGCCGGGAGTTTTAAATTTGCCTTTATCCGATTCTTTTTTGGTGATATTGTATAAGCCGGCATCGTTTAAATCTTTTGCATTGTACAGGCCAATATTTTTAAATTCATCCGTTGTAAAATCTTCCATACGGTGGCAGTTAAAACATTTTGATTTATCACTGATAAAAACTTTTCGGCCTCTTTCTTCCGATGCAGATAATTTTTTAATGTCGTTACTCCAGTCATCAAACTTGCTGTCAACCGTTTCTAAAGTTTGTTCGTAAGCTGCAAAAGCTGCCGATAAATTTTTTGCCGTAGGTTGTTGTTTAAATATTTTTTTAAAAAGAAGTTTATATACTGCAGATGCATTTAATCTTTTCACGGCTTCTTCAATAGGCAATCCCATTTCATCAGGGTTTTGTATGGGCATTAGCGATTGCTCCTGTAAAGTTACTGCCCTGCCATCCCAAAAAAAGTAAGGCCGGTTTTTCATGTTTAAAACCGAAGGTGTATTGCGGCTGGTTAATTTTCCATTTATACCAGCACTAAATGCAACGGTATCGGCAAAAGCATAATCTGGTTTGTGGCAGGTGGCACAGCTAACAGAAGAGTCCAGTGATAATATTTTTTCGGAAAATAATTTTTTACCAAGGGCAGCTTTGGTTTTTATTTCGGCATTATTGTGCTCAAAAGATGCGCTGAGCAAAATCAACACAACGAGTGTGAAAAATGGAAAATAAAAAAATTTTTTCATCTACACAAAATTAATGGGAATGCCGTGACAAAATGATTTTATTCATTTCAATTACAGGTTGTATCTTTCAAAAAATTTAAAACAATGTCCAGTAAAGAAACATTTATTAAGGCTGTCAATGATGGCTATACATTTAAAGGTGAATCTGTAAAAATTGGTTGTGCAGTATTGGATGGAGTTGTAGTGCCGGAAGCTGCCATCAATCTTCCTTTAAAAACATTGAACCGCCACGGTTTAATTGCGGGTGCTACCGGTACCGGTAAAACCAAAACCCTGCAAATGATCAGTGAGTTTTTGAGCGATAACAGCGTACCGGTTTTATTAATGGATATAAAAGGCGATTTAAGTGGTATTGCTGCCGAAGGCGCCACTAACGATAAAGTAAAAGACCGTTATGCCAAACTTAGCATGGAATATAAACCTGCTTTATTTCCATCGGAGTTAATGACGCTAACCGGGCAAAAAGGGGTTCACTTAAAGGCCACCGTTAGTGAGTTTGGTCCGGTGTTGTTAAGTAAAATTTTGGGCTTAAACGATACGCAGGGTGGTGTGGTAGCAATGATTTTTAAATATTGTGATGATACCCAGTTACCATTACTTGATTTAAAAGATTTTATAAAAGTGTTGCAATATATTGGTGATGAAGGTAAAGTGGAAATCGAAAAAACATACGGTAAAATATCTACTACAAGTACGGGAACTATTTTGCGTAAAGTAATTGAACTGCAGCAGCAGGGAGCCGATATTTTCTTTGGCGAAAAAAGCTTTGAAGTAGATGACCTGATGCGTATGAGTGATGATGGAAGAGGAATGATAAATGTATTACGTGTTACCGATTTGCAGGATAAACCAAAATTATTTTCAACTTTTATGCTGCAGATGCTTGCAGAATTATATGCCAGCTGCCCGGAGGAAGGCGATTTGGATAAGCCCAAATTGATAATGTTTATTGATGAAGCTCATTTAATTTTTCAGGAGGCCAGCGAGGCCTTGTTGCAGCAAATTGAAACCATTATAAAATTGATCCGCTCAAAGGGTATTGGTATTTTCTTTTGCACACAAAACCCAATGGATGTGCCTGCAAGTGTATTGGGCCAATTAGGGTTAAAAATACAACATGCGTTAAGAGCGTTTACTGCTGCCGACAGAAAAGTGATTAAACAAACCGCACAAAATTATCCCGAAACAGAATTTTATAAAACAGAAGATTTAATAACACAGTTAGGCATAGGCGAAGCATTGGTAACGCTGTTGAATGAAAAAGGTATTCCTACTCCGCTGGCACATGTTATGCTTTGTGCACCACGCAGCCGCATGGATGTTTTAACAGATGCCGAGATAGACAGCATAACAGGCAAATCTAAATTGGTGGCTAAATACAATAAAGCAGTAGATAGTGAAAGTGCCTACGAGATATTAACGGCCAAATTGCAGGAGGCTGCAGAAAATTCACCGCAGGAAGAAGAAAAAAGTAAGAAAGGGGTAAAAGAGGAAAAATCCACTTTTGAAAAAGTGGCGGATAATACCATTGTTAAAAGCATGGTACGTACTGCCGGTAATACTATTGTTCGTTCACTGTTAGGTGCTTTGGGTTTAGGCGGCAGAAGCAGGTCGAGCAAAAGTAAAAGTTGGTTTTAACCTTGTCTGACGTCCCCGTCTGACAAGGTTAAACTTGGAAAACATAACGGTTCCCCAGGTTTTTTCTTTTATTATATTTGCTTATGCTTAAGAGTATCTTCAATCACCGCTATGGTACAGTAGCCGTTGTGGCTGTATTAGTTTCTGCCATCAGCCTTATTACAAGAATAATTTTACTCACAAAAAGCTGGCCTTCGCTGGAAATTAATCCACTAACCTTTATTGGTATTTTTTTTATTGGTTTTTTTTACGATTTAATGGTAAGTAGTTTTTTTGCAATACCTGTTGCATTGTATTGCTGGCTTATGAAAGATTCGTTTTATCAAAAACGCTGGAACCGTATTCCATTATTTATCCTGTTTTTTTTAATCAGTTTTATTTTGGTGTTAAATGCAGTTGGAGAAATTATTTTTTGGGAAGAGTTTAGTGTGCGGTATAATTTTATTGCAGTAGACTATTTAATTTATACTACCGAGGTGCTGGGCAATATTTGGGAATCGTACAACATACCGTTGATAGGCATGGGCATCATAGTTACAACAGCTGCGGTAGTTTTTATAATGCATAAAAAAATCTTTGCATCACAATTATTGAGTATGCGGTTTGCAAAGCGTACTGCCTTCTTTTTTTTATTTTTAACATGGCCACTTGCCGCTTACTTTTTGGTAAACAACAGGTTTAAAAATATCAGCAACAACAATTATACTAATGAATTAGGTGGTAATGGAATTTATGAATTTGGAACCGCCTTTTGGAATAATGAAATTGACTACAACCGTTTTTATGCAGTTAATAATGATACAGCTAATTTTAAAATACTCCGGCAAATGTTGCAGGCGCCAAATGCCACGTTTACCAATAATCCTTTAAGTATTGATAGACAAATTAAAAATGAGAGCCCCGAAAATAAATGGAACGTGGTATTGATAAGCGTGGAAAGTTTAAGCGGTGATTATCTAAAGCATTTTGGCAATACAGAAAACATCACCCCTTTTTTAGATTCTCTTATACCACATAGTTTATTTTTTGAAAATTTTTATGCAACTGGTACCAGAACGGTTAGGGGGCTGGAGGCATTGTCGCTTGCTATTCCACCTACACCGGGCCAATCTATTGTACGCCGGCCCAATAACGGCGATATGTTTACTATGGGAAATATTTTAAAAAGTAAAGGATATGATGTGAATTATATTTATGGCGGCAATGCTTTTTTTGATAATATGGGTAAATATTTTGGCGGCAATGGATATGGCGTTTTAGATAAAAGGGATATTCCGAAAAAGTTTATACACCATACCAGCGCTTGGGGCATTGATGATGAAGGGGCCTTTGATTTTACTGTAGCGCAATGTGATAAAAGTTTTGCAGCCGGTAAACTTTTTTTTAATCATGTAATGACGGTGAGTAACCACCGGCCGTACACTTTTCCGGATGGCAGGATTGATATACTTTCTGCAACACAATCTATTGCAGGCGGTGTAAAATATACAGACTATGCCATTAATAAGTTTTTACTGGATGCCCGGCAAAAGCCCTGGTTTAATAAAACGGTTTTTGTAATTGTTGCGGATCATTGCAGTAAAAGCGCCGGTAAAACAGATCTGCCGGTTAACCGTTATCATATTCCGTGCTTTATATATGCCCCGGCATTTGTTAAACCGGCTATAGAATTGCGTCTAACCAGCCAGATAGATCTTGTACCAACCGTTTTGGGGATATTGAACTTAAATTATACTAGCCGGTTTTTAGGATACGATCTTTATAAAACTCCCGCAGGCAGAGAACGTGCTTTTATAAGTACTTACCAGGATATGGGCTATATTAAAGATAACCAGTTGGTCATCCTGTCGCCACAAAAAAAAGTTGAACTGTTTTCAATCAATTTTAATAATGATGCAGCAGTTAAAATATCACCAAATCCTGCCCTTAGTAGTGAGGCAATAGCCTGGTACCAGGGAGCAAATTACTTGTACAAAAATGAGGGGTACACCTTCAAAAAATAGTGGGGTGATGTAAGTACAAGGTAATCAACCTCAATAGTTTAGTCGATGCGGTTGTGTATTTTTCACATACCATAAAAAGCCTTACACTACGCAGATATTTTAAAAATACTTCATAAAAATGTTGCTTGCTAACCCATTTCGCTATATCTTCGTTTCGGTTTTTCATAGGATATTGGATTTTAAAGCGGGACTAGATTTCTATCTTGGTCCCTTTTTTTATGTTGTAACTTTTTACAACTCAATTCAATGTCCAAACATTGGTAACCGGCACTATTACAATTTATTATAAAAGATATTGCCCTCTTTATCGTTAACTATTTTATTTTCAGCCAGTAAAAAATCAATCACTTTCAAAACCTTTTCTTTATTTACGCTTTTTAAATTTTGTTGAATGGCATTTAGCGTAATCGGCGCCTGGTTAGTTAAGGTGAATATTTGAGCTGCAATTAATTCAAATTCTTCTGTAGAAATATGGATATTTTTTTGATTGATACAGTTATCGCAGATGCCACAACTATTTTGCAAAGGAGCATTAAAATAACCAGCGATTATTTTGCTGCGGCAAATGGCGGCATCTTTTATATAACACACTATTGCTGCAACTCTTTGCTCAAAATTTTTTTTTCTTTCTGCATAATTACTGGTGTTAATGTTATAATTATCGGCATACATACGGTTTTGTAAAAGTGTTATTTGTGGCTTATCCTTTTGTGGGGTGTAATAAATAATTCCATAATCGTTTAAATGTTTCAACGCTTTTTTTACAACTTCAACATCTGCTTTTAAAAATTTCGCAAACTGGCTTTCATATATTATTGCAGGAAAATCAAAGATGCCTTCATAAGATCTTAGCAATCCTTTAATATAAGGTTCAGACTCCGGATGAATTTTTTCAAACTCATTAATGTCATTCCTGTTGGCTGCCATTAAAACGGTTGACGGTTTAAATACCATTTCGTTAAAACTCAGTACATCTTCCTGTTCCAATACTTTAATTCCATAAGCAGTTGTAAGTATGTTTAGTTTAAAAGCTGCTGTAAAAGAAGGCATATCTAAATCATAACTTACCCCATCGCCAGCACCTGCAGGCACCTGTAAGTAATTCATTAATGCGATGTATATTTTTTTTATTTCGGCCGCTTTAGGAAAGCGGATATCACTTTGTGCCTGCAAATCTTCCAGTTCTTTATTGCTGTATAATAAAACGGCGTAGGCTTTTTTACCATCCCTTCCTGCCCTGCCGGCTTCCTGGTAATAATTTTCCACACAATCTGGTACATCATAATGCACTACTGCCCGTACATCAGGTTTGTCTATCCCCATTCCAAATGCATTAGTACAGGCAATAACCCTGGTTTTATTTAAAATCCAGTTCTCTTGTTTTTTATTTCTTTGCTCGCTGGTTAAACCTGCGTGATAATAATCGGCATTTATTTTATGCATCAACAATAAATCGGCAACTTCTTTTGTATGTTTCCGGCTTTTACAATACACAAGCGCACTGCCGGGTACATTTTTTAAAATGGATATTAATTTATTTTGTTTGCTTGCGGCATTAAAAACACTGTAAGAAAGATTAGGCCTTTCAAATGATTGCTGAAATATTTGCCATGAATGCTTTTTTAAGTTTGAATTTTGTTTAAAATTCTCAGGCTCTGAAAATCCCCCCTTCGGAGGGTGGGAGGGCTGTAATTTTGCACAGATATCATCCTGAACAATTTTTGTTGCAGATGCTGTTAACGCCAATACCGGCACATGAGGCAATAATTCTCTAAGGTTTGCAATGCGTAAATAGGGTGGCCTGAAATCGTACCCCCATTGCGATACACAATGCGCCTCATCTACAGCCAGCAAATTAATATTTATTGCAGGCAGGTATTCTAAAAATAATGCGGTTTCTAATCTTTCCGGCGAAACGTATAAAAATTTATAATTGCCATATGCTGCATTTTGCAATGTTTTTTTTACTTCAATAAAACTCATGCCGCTGTACACGGCTAAAGCATTAATGCCTTTTCTTTTTAAATTTTCTACCTGGTCTTTCATTAAGGCAATAAGCGGACTAACTACAAGGCATAACCCATCATTTGCCATAGCCGGCACCTGAAAGCAAATAGATTTACCTCCGCCGGTTGGCAGCAGGGCCATGGTATCTTTACCATCCAGTACTGCATTAATAATTTCTTCCTGCAGCGGCCGAAAAGTATCGTATCCCCAATATTGTTTAAGTATTTGCTGAATTGAAATTTGTGTCACAGAATAGATTTAGTAAACTTCATCATGACTTCCAATATTTTCAAATATTATTTCATTTTCGGAAGCAAAATAAAATATCACTCTTAAGTCATAATCAATACTAAAAGAATGAAAGTCTTTTAGTAAGCCTTTTAATTTATGGGTACGCAGTTGCGGATGGTAAGGATCTTGCAGAAACAAATCAACTTTTTCAGTAAATAATTTTTGTATAGCCGGTTGATTTTTTATTTGTTTTTTGTATGCCCTGGCAAAAGCAGGGCTGTAGGCAATCTTTATCATTCTTCATTAAGGGCATTTAATAAATCTGAAGAACTACCATAAAACTTTAATTTCTTTTCAGCATGAAGCGTTTCACCTTCATTTTTATTTTGAAGAATTTGGCGCCGTTTTGCTTCAATAATTGATTGATGCAATATTTTTTCAACTTCTTCCATTTCTTCTAAAGAAAGAGAAGTCACATTTTCCACTATATCAATAAACCGGGGCATACTTATTATTTAAAATTTTCTTATTCTCAAATATAACAATTTTACACAACTTTTTTATAGTTCAACCTTACTGAATTTACCGCCAGCACCACATCGCTAAAACCCATGGCCAGCGCAGCAATGCCGGGGTGTAAAAAACCCATAGCAGCAATAGGTATGGCCACTACATTATAAATAAATGCCCAAAATAAATTTTCTTTTATGGTGATAAAAGTATGTTTACCCAAACCCAATGCCAGGGGTAAATTTTTAATGCCATTATTAGTTAATACCACTTGTGCAGTCTGCATCGCCAGCTGCGATGCCTGGGAAATTGATATGCCAATGGTTGCCTTTGCTAATGCCGGCGCATCGTTAATGCCGTCACCAATCATTGCAACGGGTGATGCCGCATTTAGTTGTTCAATTATTTTTAATTTTTGTTCAGGCGTTTTTTCTGCATGCACTTCATCAATACCAATAGCTTTTGCCAATGTTGTACATCTTTCTAAACTATCACCGCTCAATAAAATAGTTTTTATTTTTTTTGAATGGAGATAATTAATTATTTCAACTGCTTCTGCTCTAATTTCATCCTCCATATCAAACCAGCCCAGTATAATATTGTTTTTGGTAAGATAAGCCGTATGCTGCCCGTGAATGATGAATGCTGACTGGGGAGTAGAATTTTCTTTATCATCAATTACTTGATCTTTGGTCAAAGTTCCCAATCGATAAACATTTCCTTCTGCATCTTCTGCCTTCATACCAACACCTTTTACCTCTTCAATTTTTTTCCAGTTGATGGGGTTACTTATTTTCCATTCAGCCACTATTGCTTTTGCAATGGGATGATTGGAATATTTTTCGATAGAAAAAACAATACGTTTAAAATTTTCTTTATCAATGTCCATACATTTCATATTCGAAATTTTAAATTCACCGTTCGTAAGTGTTCCTGTTTTATCAAAAACAACTGTAGTAATATTTTTAAACAGCTCTAAACTTTTTGCATTACGAAACAGGATGCCTTTTTTTGTTGCCCTGCCTAAGCCAACCGCAATGGCAGCAGGTGTTGCAAGGCCCATGGCACAGGGGCAACTGATTACCAGCACTGCAATACTTCTCATTAAAGAATTTGTAGCAGTAATATTAAAAGCAAAATAATTAAGCACAAAAGTTAACACCGCAATGCCAATTACAACAGGTACAAACACTGCACTTATTTTATCGGCCAGTTGTTGTATCGGCGGCTTTTCTCCCTGTGCCTGTTTTACTAAATTTAAAATATTACTCAATACGGTGTCTTTTCCTACAGCGGTCACCTGTGCTTTTACGGTGCCGTCAGTAAATAAACTTCCGCCAATTAAACTGTCTTTTTTTTGTTTGTGAACGGGTTTGCTTTCGCCGGTTAATAAGGCTTCGCTTACATAAGCAGTACCCCATAAAATTTTACAATCGGTGGGTACCTGCTCGCCGCTTTTAATTAAAATTAAATCCCCCACATGCAACTTTGTATTCTCCACTGCAAAAATTAATTCTTTATGCTCGTCATCAAAAGCAATCATATTGGCCATTACTTTTTGGTTACCAGCTAATTTGTTCAATGCTTTTTGAGTAGTAGAAACTGATTTGTGTTCTATCCATTCGCCCAAAAAAACCAATGTAATAATGGTTGCTGTGGTTTCATAAAAAATATAATCCATTCCGTAATTACCCAGTGTACCAATTAAACTGTATACAAATGCTGCTAATGCACCAATGGCAATTAACACATTCATGTTGGGCATGCCCCGGCGTAAACTTTTAAAAGCGCTAACACCAAAATAACTCATGCCCACAAAAAATACCGGTAAGCAAATGGCCATTTGTATCCATGGGTTCATTAAAAAAGGGATATGCCAGGGCAACATGTGCAGCATTAAAACTAAAGTAAAGGGAAGGCAAAAGAGAAAGCGTTGTAGATGATTAGAGAAAGACCACTGACCACGGACAATGGACGACCATGCGCTTGATGAGATATTGTTGTCGGATGTCTGTTGTCCGTCGTCGGCAACTTTATAGCCTAAACCGGCAATGCCTTTAGAAAGTTCTTCTTTTGATTTGCTGCCATTAAGTTCAAAATTTACATCACCGCCGATAAAGTTCACTTTTACATCTTTCATCCCTTCTTTTTCAAGGTATTTTGTAATAGACAGTGCACAGTTGGTACAATCCATTCCTTCTACTTTCCATTCAACTTTTTCCATAGCGCAAAATTATTTATTGCATTTGTTACTCAATTACTAATCAAGGAAAATATCTTTGTAACATGGAGGTAATTTTTAAGTTAGAAAATATACAGGAGGCAGCTGCAAAATTTTTATCACATGCAGCTAGTGGTAATGTATTTGCATTTTATGGCGAGATGGGTGCAGGTAAAACAACTTTTATACATGCATTGTGTACTGCAATGGGGGTAAAAGGAACGGTATCCAGTCCTACATTTTCTATCATTAACCAATATACTACTGCTGAAAATAAAACCATTTACCACCTGGATTTGTACCGGTTAAAAAACAACCGGGAAGCCATTAATGCCGGGGTGGAAGATTGTTTGTACTCTGGCAATACCTGCTTTGTAGAATGGCCGGAAAAAGCGCCGGGTGTTTTTCCAGAAAATACCGTAGCCGTAACCATTACAATGATAGATACCGATACCAGAAAAGTCAGTATTAATTTGTAATTTGAGTGGCACAATAATTATCCATTATTAATTAACCCATTATCAATTAAAAAAATCGTGGCAACTACCAAACCTTTTGTATCGCCTTCATTTACTTACGAAACTTTAGAAGAAACCCTGGATGTAAAACCCAAAGGCGAAGCATTGTTTATTGGCATTCCAAAAGAAACTTCGTTTAGTGAAAACCGTATTGCACTTACCCCCGAAGCAGTAAGTGTAATGATAGCCAATGGCCACAGGGTGGTGGTAGAAGCCGGTGCAGGGCATGGCTCCAGTTACAGTGATAATAATTACAGCGAAGCCGGTGCAAAAATTGCCCTTGATAAAAAAGAAGTGTACGAATGTGATATACTTGTAAAAAGCGCCCCCGTAAGTAATGCAGAGTGCGAACTGCTGCAACACGGGCAATACATCATTTCTCCCATACATTTAGCAGTAATGGAAAGAGAAATTTTACAGAAGATGATGGATAAAAAAATTACGGCTTTAAGTTTCGAGAATTTAAAAGACGATAGTGGCCATAACCCCATTGTACGCAGCATGAGCGAAATTGCAGGCAGTGCTGTAATGCTTATTGCGGGGCAGTATTTAAGTAATGCTAACAATGGAAAAGGTGTATTGGTTGGCGGTATAAGTGGTATACCACCAACAAAAGTTATTATAATCGGCGCAGGTATTGTTGGCGAATATGCTGCAAGAACAGCGTTAGCCATGGGCGCCAGTGTAAAAATATTTGATAACAGTATTTACCGCTTAAAACGTTTGCAAAATAATATTGGCGGACGGCTATGGACTTCCGTTATAGAACCTAAAATTTTGGCCAAGCAATTAAAAACCTGCGATGTAGCAGTGGGTGCATTAAGCAGCGCCGGAGGAAGGACACCCATTGTGGTTACTGAAGAAACGGTGAGCAGCATGCGGCCCGGCAGTGTTATTGTAGATGTAAGTATTGACCGGGGCGGCTGCTTTGAAACCAGTTGTGTAACCACACATGAAAAACCCGTGTTTTTAAAATATGATGTGATACATTATTGTGTACCCAATATACCCAGCGGTTTTGCCCGTACCGCTTCGCAAGCCATTAGTAATGTTTTAATGCCTTTGTTGTTAGAAACCGGCGAAGACGGCGGTATTGATAATGTGATATGGTATAAAATAAATATCCGCAGCGGTATTTATTTATTTAAAGGCAGCCTTACCAATTTTCATTTAAGCGAAAGGTTTGATTTAAAATATACCGATTTAAATTTGCTGATAGCGAGCAGGAGGTAAGGCCCCCTAAATCCCCCAAGGGTGAATTGAAATACAGCAGTAATCAAAATGCAGGTGTAGGAGGTTTTTAAAGGTGGTAAAGAAAATTGTAAATTTATAATTGAAATGTAAAAATATGAGCAGCGCAATACCAAAGGGGGATAGAAAATACAGCTTTGCTGAGTATATGGCAATGGAAGAAATCAGTGTAGAGAAACATGATTTTTACCATGGGGAAATTTTTGCTATGGCGGGCAGTACAAAAAATCATAACAATATTGTTTTAAATATTGGGGTTTCTTTAAGGGCAAACAAAAAAACCGGCTGTGATGTTTTTATTGACGGGATGAAATTGGAAATTGAGGAAAATGAATTTTATGTTTACCCTGATTTAATTTACACTTGTGATGATGATTTAAAGGGAAATGATTTGTTCGTAAAAAAACCATCAATCATTTTTGAAGTTATATCAGATTCTACTGCCCTGTACGATAAAGAAGTAAAACTTAAATACTATAAAAAAATTGAAAGCCTCAATTATTATGTGTTAGTGGCCCAAAAAGAAATTATGGTTGAAGTGTACAGCCGTATTGATAACAGCCAGATATGGCAATATCAAACTTTTGAAAACTTAAATGAAACCATTGAGTTTAACAGGTTAGGATTTGTTTTGCCGGTTAGCATAATTTATGAGAGTATTGGGTTTGAGGTGGGAGAGAAGGAATGATTTAAAATGAAATGATTTAAGCCATAATACCTATCAAGAAGTTGAAATTTTCGCCTGAAATATATTACACAGTATATAATTATGGTTAAAAAAATATTTGTCATTCTTCTAATTTTAACTTCTAAATCTGTAGCTGCTCTTTCGCAAGTACAAAATAGAATATTTTTGAAAGGAATTGAAGGTGGGGTTATTAAATTGAGTCAATTGACGGATACATCAGTTAAACTGATTACCACAAAAGAGTTCCCTTTAAAAGGCCATGCTGCGACTTTATATTTAACTGGCACTGGTTACTCTCAAACTGTAGTTGTAACAATCTCTTTAAATTTTTGTTTAGCCGCAATTAGAAATGAATTAAGAGTTGGTACCTCAATAATTATTGACGATTTTATTTATAAAAATCCAAAAACAGGAGCAACTACTTTCTTTAAAGGAAGAGAATACAAAATTATTGCAGATTAAGCTACTTATATTCCCCAATCCCAATCACCTCCTCACAAAATTCATACTCCTGTTTATCGTTACTGCTTATAATTACCAATTTATCAGCAGTGTAATTTTTTATAAGATGGTGATACAGCGCAATACCATCGGCATCTAAATTTGTGGTGGGCTCATCTAATAATAAAATGGGAGTGTTACTAAAAAATGCCTGCGCCAGTTTTAAGCGTTGCTTCATACCACTGCTGTAATACCGTATTTGTTTGTTGGCAGCATTTTGTAAACCTACAGCTTGTAATATTTCATTAATAGATTGAGAGGTAATATCTGGCTTGAACTGTGCATGAAAATGCAGCATTTCTTTTGCGGTCATTTCTTCTATCAGTTCTAAATATGGAGCAGCGATGGAAATGTGAGAATAGAGTTGTTCGTTGTTGGTTGTTTGTTGGTCGGTTGTAAATTCGATAGAGCCTTCATTGTGCGTTAACGAACCTGCAATTACCTGCAGTAATGTTGATTTGCCAGAACCGTTAGCACCAGTAATAGCATAAGTTTTACCTGATTGAAATTGATAAGTAAAGTGGCGGAAAATCCACTCCCGGTTAAATCTTTTGCCAACGTTGTTAAGCCTCACCCCAACCCCTCTCCCAAGGAGAGGGAACTCGATTGGGGAGTTTGATTCTTTTTGGCTCATATATTTTAAAAGAGATTTTTTAAATACGCTTAGATAACACTTCGACTCCGCTCAGTGCTGAATAATGATATACTGTACAAGAGTGCGACGCAACGAAGATGCCATGAAAAACAAATGTTCGTCCCAAAAAATTACGCCAGTTTGAATTAAATAGATTTCAATTTACAAATGACGCAACTAACTAAGTTCTCCGCCTCGGCGGAGACAGGGGCTACTCATCATCCCCGCTGCCCTTGGTAAATCTTTTTATTATACCTCTTCCGCTTTCTCTTATAAAAGTTACAATTTCATCTCTTTCATCTGTTGCAGGAAATTCTTCTTCAATTAAATTTAATGCCTGCGATGTGTTCATGCCTTTATTATAAATTATCCGGTAGATATCAAGAATTTGATTGATCCTGTCTAACGAAAAACCACGGCGCTTTAAGCCTACAGAATTTACACCGGCATAACTTAATGGTGTACGGCCGGCTTTAATATAAGGCGGTACATCTTTACTAACCAAACTGCCACCTGCAACAAATGCATGCTGACCAATTTGTACAAACTGGTGTACCGCACACATACCTGCCAAAATAGAATTATCGCCCATTACCACATGGCCTGCCATTTGTGTATTGTTGCTCATGATGCAGTTGTTGCCCACAATACAATCGTGAGCAATATGACTGTATGCCATTATCAGGCAATTGTCTCCCACCTTTGTTGTCCACCTGTCTTTACTGCCACGGTTAACCGTAACAAACTCACGTATTGTGGTGTTATTACCAATTTCCACTGTGGTTTGTTCACCCTCGTATTTTAAATCTTGCGGAATGGCGGCAATAACTGCACCGGGAAAAATGCGGCAGTTCTTTCCAATTCTTGCACCTTCCATAATGGTAACATTGCTGCCAATCCAGGTGCCTTCACCAATTTCTACATTGGGATGTATAACACTGAACGGATCAATTTTTACATTGGTAGCAAGCTTTGCACTGGGGTGAATGTAGGTGTGGGGGTGAATCATGTTTTGTTAATTGGTTAATTTGTTTATTGGTTTATAAGGTTACTGGTTTAATGGTTAGCAGCGAACGAATTTACTAATTAACCAGTTAACCAATAAACCAGTTAACTTCTCTTCACCAGCTGCGCTGTTAAATCTGCCTCTGTACATAATTTATTGCCCACATAAACGCTGCCTCTCATAATACAAATACCCCGGCGTATGGGTTCAATTAATTCCATTTTTAAAATCATAGTATCGCCGGGTACTACTTTTTGTTTGAATTTACAATTATCTATTTTTAAAAAATAAGTATCGTACTGTCCTTCGGGCATGGCATTAATACAAAGTATGCCACCTGTTTGTGCCAATGCTTCAATTTGTAAAACGCCGGGCATTACCGGGTTGCCGGGAAAATGACCCTGGAAAAAAAACTCGTTGAACGTTACATTTTTTATACCCACAATTTGTTTATCGGTAAGTTCAATTATTTTATCTACAAACAAAAATGGAAAACGGTGCGGTAAAGTTTTTTCTATTTGCTGTTGCGTATAAACCGGTTGCTGATTGGGATGGTAAATAGGAATATCCTTGGTGTGTTTATTTTTTTTGATGTACTGTTTTATTTTTTTTGCAAACTCCACATTGCTGCTGTGGCCGGGGCGGTTGGCAATAATATGCGCTTTAATAGGATAACCAATTAATGCCAGGTCTCCAATTACATCTAATAATTTATGGCGTGCAGGCTCGTTAGGAAAACGCAGTTCTAAATTATTTAAATAGCCTTCGCTTTTAACTTCTACTTTGGTGCGGCCAAAAGCTTTTGCAAGGCGGCTCATTTCTTCTTCGGTAACCGGTTTATCTACCACAACAATGGCGTTATTAATATCGCCACCTTTTACCAGATTATTATCTAATAGCATTTCCAGTTCATGCAAAAAACAAAAAGTGCGGCAGGGTGCTATCTCTGTTTTAAATTCATTTATGGTTTTAATGCTGGCATGTTGTGTGCCCAGTACAGGGCTGTTAAAATCTATTAAGGTGGTAATGTGGTAATGCGTTGCAGGCAGCGCCGTCATATCCACTCTTTTTACATCATCGTAATGAGAGATATTGGTATCGATAGTGTACCATGCTTTTGCAGCGTGCTGTTCTATTACACCGGTTTCTTCAATAATTTCCACAAAGGGTTCGCTGCTGCCATCAATGATGGGTATTTCGGGACCATTAATTTCGATAAGGCAATTATCTACACCCATACCCACCAATGCTGCTAAAATATGTTCAACCGTACTCACTTTTGTATCGCCCTGTTCTAAAGTTGTTCCTCTTGAGGTATCGGTTACTAAATCGCAATCGGCTTTAATAACCGGCATGCCTGGTAAATCGATACGCTGAAACTGAAAGCCAAAACCTGCATTGGCAGGCTTTAAAGTCATATCCACATTTATACCAGTATGAAGGCCGGTGCCAGAAATACTAACCGATGCAGCAAGGGTATGTTGTTTATCTGGATTGAAATTGATATCCATCTATGTTGAAAATTTTGTTGGCAAAGATATTTGATTTTTGGTTAGCCCGCTGATTACGCAGATATCGCAGAAAACAAATTCATCACTCAGCGACATCTGCGTAATCAGCGGGAATATTTAAAATTGAAACTGAAAACTTCCAAAAATTCCAAAACGGGAACTTTTATTATCGGGCAATGGCCTGGGCAAAACACGCCACACAAAATCCAGCCGGAGTATTTTAAAAATATTATCAATGCCGGTACCCACTTCTAAATAAGTTGTACCATTTAATGTTTTAAAAGTATTGGTGCTGTTATTAAGGGCAAAATTATCGGCACTTAACGATCCCCAAATAGTTTTTGCATTCCAAAACTGGCGCCATTTTAATTTACGTGTAATAGGTATAAAACGAAACAGTCCCGATCCTACATTATGCTCTACATTTATACCTGCATATTTATCGCTTAAATATTCAAAACGGTTCATCAGGTTAAAACTTCCGGAGTTATAATAATAAATATCGTTGCCGGGATGATTTTCTAAAAAAGTAAAAGGTAGTGTGCCATTTATTTTTCCGGCGTATACTTTATAAGAGAAAGAACCATAGGGAGAAATTTTCATGTAATCTTTTACGGATGCACCAATTTTTGTATAACTGTATGCACTGTTTAAAACACCAGCAAAACCTTTTGCCAGCATTAATTCTGCTACCGGATATTTAGTGCCTGTGGAATAACGGAAATAATCGCCTTCGATAAATTGTTCTAAATAGGCAAAACGTAATTTTAAAGCTACTTCAAAATTGGTAAGCGATTCGCCTTGTTTTACCGGGAAGGTTGTTTTAAAAGGTAAGTTTTTAAGTGGATTGTATTTGCGGTGACTGATAAACCACTCCGAAGAAAAACCTTTGCCCAGTTCATTAAAAATTTCAAAACGGGTATCCTGCAGTTGTATAAATTTTCGGGTAATGTTGGGCTTACGGATGGCGAGAGAAAAAATATTATCCTGCCCTACATCACCAATCTGGCTGATGCCATTATCAATATCATTTGAGTAAGAAAGGTGTAAGCGAAACCGTTTGGGGTCTCTTTTTACAATCCAGTAAGCTTCTGCTTTTCCTTTAAATTTTTTATCTAAAAAACCATATGCCAGGTAAGTATGAAAGTAAATATGTTTATTAAAACCGGTGGTAGTGCCTAAATCAAACCGCAGCCTGGTGCCTTCCCAGTTGTTGCTGCTTATCCAGTTAAACCAGGGGCCAATTTCAAAATTGGTTAATGTTTTATAACCGGTGCCAATAAATTTTAACGTGTTTTGCAGCCGCTGAAATTTGGGCATCTGCAACAATTTATCAATGGTAGTATAAATGGCTTTTTCGTTTTTTGATAAACTGTCGTGGCGTAATGCCTGCCATACGGAATCGGTTTGTGCATTGCTGCCGGCATTTACTTTGGTTATTTCTTCAACCTTTTGCTGCTTAAATAAATTAGTGATAGAGTCGCTGTTGATAATAATATTGCGGTAGCTGGTGGTTTTTCTTCCAATTAAAGTAAGCGATTGTTTGCCCAGTACTTTAAAATCGGCAAAAAATTTATCCCTGTTTAAAAAATACACACTGTCGTTTATGGGTATAAATTCCTGGAACACACTAATGCGGTCGATATAATTTATGTTGGCATCCTTACCCAAATACAAATTTATTTTTTGAATTTGAAAGGTTTGGCTCATAACCCATGCATCGCCTTCAAAAGTATTTTGCCCGCTGCGCTTTGGTGTAAAAACAAAATGAAATATTTTTTTGCCGGCTATTACCTGTGTATCGGGCACAAAAAAATTGTAATACACATCTGCATTATCATTAAAGGGGCCAATAAAATCTTTATCCATCACATTAACGTAATTGCCATACATATTTACATTCTGGTTCATTACACCCATCATTTTACTGATGCTTTCGTTTTTTATGCCGATGGTTTTACTGGCTTTTATATTTTCAAAAAACTTTTTGGTGTTGCGTTGAAAAGCGTAATCGCTAACGCTTTCTAAAAGGTAAGCAGGTAAAAAAGGTTCTTTCTCGCTGGTGCTGTCAATATTATCAAACACAAAAGCAAAAGGTTTTAAAATAAAATTCTTTTTTACTTTAGCTGCTTTAAAATTTTTAATGTCTACTTCAAGTTTATTATAAGCTTCGTATCCAAAGTTGGGCAGGTTGTAGCGGTTGTACAATTTCTTTTTACTCATTATTTTTTTCCACAAAAACAAACCTTTATTAATTTTTGATTTTACAATAACGGCATTGGTGGCGGCACCACGCTGCAATTGTATAATAACGGTTTTATTATTTACAGAATCTGAAACCGGCATTTTATACAACTCGTACCCAACATAACTAACTACCAGTGTATCGGTTTTAAAATTGCTGATGTAAAAAGAAAAATTACCTGCACTGTCGCAACTTTTACCAATGCCCGAACGGGTAAAATAAATGGAGGCATAACCCACGGGTTCTTTGGTATGCGCATCTTGTACCAAGCCAGAAAAACTTATCGTTTGTGCTGTACCAGCAGTTGCAAAAAAAACCAGGGTAACAAAAAAGGTATAGCGTAAAAAATTCAAAGTAATAATTGTTGAATTAGTTTAATAAATTTTCAGTGGTAATAAGAGTACAAAAGTAAGGCAAAGGTTGGCAGGGGATAACAGATATTCTATTGTTGTTTTGCCGTTAATGCAGCAATTTGATTTTCCAGTTCTTTAATTCTTTTTTCCAGCTCGGGCAATTTACGGCTGGTAGCCTGGCTGCGTAAGGCAGCAGTAAATTCAAATGCCGGCGAACCGGTAACTGTTTTGCCGGCTTCTAATGATTTGCTAACGCCGCTTTGTGCATTAATTTTTGCGCCATCGCCAATGGTAATATGGCCCACAATACCGGCCTGCCCGCCTATCATAACATTATTACCAATTTTTGTACTGCCGCTTATGCCGCTTTGTGCTGCAATAATAGTATTGTTTCCCACTTCGGCATTATGACCTATCTGCAAAAGATTATCCAATTTGGCACCCGCTCTTATTATAGTGCTGCCCATGGTAGCCCTGTCGATAGTAGTGTTAGATCCAATCTCCACATTATCTTCAATAATTACATTGCCAATTTGAGGAATTTTTTTAAAACTGCCATCAGCCTGCGGGGCAAAACCAAAACCATCGCCGCCAATTATAGTGCCGGCATGTATCACTACATTTTTTCCAATAATACAATCGTGGTAAATTTTTACACCGGGATGAATAACGGTATTTTCTGACAGCACCACATTATTACCCAAATACACGTTGGGGTAAATTTTTACACCATCTGCAATAATTACTTTTTCGCCAATGTAACTAAAGGCGCCGATAAAAACATTATCGCCAATTTTTGCGGTAGTATCAATATAAACCGGTTGCTGAATGCCCGTTAGTTGTTGCTGGCGAATTTGCTGGTATTTATCCAGCAGTACTGCAAAGGCGGTGTAGGCATCGGGCACTTTAATTAGCGTAGCTGTAACGGGTTGTTTTAATTCCTGAGATTCGTTTACAATAATTATAGAAGCGTTTGTACAGTACAGGTATTCCTCATATTTGGGGTTAGATAAAAAAGCCAATTGACCGGGCAAAGCCTCTTCAATTTTACCGAATGAAGCTACTGCAGTATCGGGATTGCCTTCTACTTTGCCATCTACTATTAATGCTATTTGTGTTGCAGAAAATTGCATAAATTATAATTCGGTCATTAAGGGGTTTTGTATTTTTAATTCATTAATCAACTTTTACCTGCAAACTGAATATATGCACCAGTTGTCATCGTAAGTAACAAATGTAATATTTTTTAATCTTACCCTTCATGTTTTGATTAATGAGTGCATTATCTACTTCGGAGATGTCTTTTACAGCACCATCTTTAAATAAAATATAAATGTGTTCATCGTTAAAATTATAAGTGCTGCTGGCCGCTTCGCCGGTAAATACCAGCCAGCCGGCTTCCTCTTCAGTAATATTTAATTTAATGCATGCTTCAGCTGTTTTTTCTTTAAGCAAATCTTCATCAACAGGTGCTGCAAAATATTTTACTTTTAAAAGCTGGCGGTTAATGATGCCTTTACACAGTGTTGATAATATTTTATCTTCATGAGTACTCCATACTTTTATAGCTACCAGCACATCAAAATCATCCAGGCCGCAAAATTCTTCGATGGTTATTTTTGTTACCGGTTCATTTATCAATTTATTAAGGGGCGCAGGGGCCGTGGCATTTATGTGTTTGGCTCTTTTAATAATGCGTTGCAGCATTTGCTCGGCACAAAGCACGGTTTTATGTAAGTAAACCTGCCAGTACATGAGGCGGCGGGCCACTAAAAATTTTTCTATTGAATAAATGCCTTTTTCTTCAACCATTAATTCGCCGTTGTGTACGGTAAGCATTTTTAAAATACGATCGTAACCAATTACGCCTTCGTTTACACCGCTAAAAAAACTGTCACGGGTTAAATAATCCATCCTGTCTACATCTAACTGGCCGCTGATTAGTTGGTGCAAAAATTTTTTAGGATGAATGCCGGTAAAAATATCAATGGCTAATTGCAGGCGTCCGCTAAAATGTTCATTAAGCTCTTTCATTATCAGTAACGAAATGGCTTCATGGTGCATCCCTTGTACCAAAGTGTTTTCTAATGCATGGCTAAAAGGGCCGTGGCCAATATCGTGTAACAGAATAGCAATTTTTGCAGCCTGGTTTTCTTCGGCAGTTATTTCAATGCCTTTGTTTTTTAATTCGCTTAAGGCATTGCACATTAAATGGTAGGCGCCTAATGAATGGTGTAACCTGGTATGCACCGCACCCGGGTAAACTAAATACGCCATGGCCATTTGGTTAATGCGGCGCAGGCGCTGGTAATAAGGGTGGGCTACAATTTGATAAATCAGTTCATCATCGATAGTGATAAAGCCATAAACGGGATCGTTAATAATTTTGCGAAAAGACATGAAGCGTTTATGGTTTGTTGTAAACAGCTAAGGCGGGGCTTAACCATTTTATGTTAAAAGATGTACAAAGCTAAATAAAGCAGGGCAGCATTGATATAAAAAATTAAATTTGCCAAAACGGTTCATGGCATATAGTTCATAGTTAATGGTAAAGCATACTGCAAAACCAACGCTGTCAACTATCAACCATCAACTATCAACTATTAACTATGAGCATAGCAAAAATACTTTGGGTAGATGATGAAATAGACAGCCTTAACAGCCAGATAATGTTTTTAGAAAACAAGGGTTACGAGGTGCAAACTAAAACCAATGGCTTTGATGCTATTGAATTTGTTAAAGAAAACATAGTAGATGTAGTGCTGATGGATGAAAGTATGCCCGGCCTAACGGGACTGCAAACCCTGCAGCAAATAAAAGAAGTAAACAGCAATTTGCCGGTGGTGTTAATTACAAAAAACGAAGCCGAGAATTTGATGGACGAAGCTATTGGCTCACAAATAAGCGATTATTTAATTAAGCCGGTTAACCCCAACCAGGTATGGCTGAGTTTAAAAAAATTAATTGATAATAAAAGATTGGTGGCCGAAAAAACCACTTCATCGTACCAGCAGCAATTTGGAAGTTTGTTTATGGCGCTAAACAATAACCCCGATTATAATGAGTGGATGGAGATTTATAAAAAAATAGTTTTTTGGGAGCTGGCCATGAAAAACAGCGACAGCCCCGAAATGCAGGAAGTGTTTGACTCTCAAAAAAATGAAGCCAACACCGAATTTTTTAAATTTGTCAGTCGTAATTATGCATCTTGGGTTGGGCCCAAAAGTACTGCTGCACCCATAATGAGTAATACTTTAATGAAGCTGAAAGTTTTTCCTCATCTGGAAAAAGGCACCCCTTTGTTTTTTGTGCTGATAGATAATTTGCGGTTTGATCAATGGAAAACTATTCAACCCATTTTTGCAGAAAGTTTCCGCATACATGAAGAAGAAACTTTTTATTCTATTTTACCTACTGCAACCCAATATGCCCGTAATGCCATCTTTGCCGGCTTGTTACCGGTAGATATTGAAAAACAATTTTCGTCGCAATGGAAAAATGATGATGAAGAAGGTGGAAAGAATATGTATGAAGAAGATTTTTTTAAAGCCCAGCTAAAACGTATGGGTAAAGGAGATTTAAAATATTCGTACACCAAAATTACCAATAACCACGACGGGCAAAAATTAGTTGATAATATTCATAACATGCTGAGCAATGATATTAATATTATTGTGTACAATTTTGTAGATATGCTGAGCCATGCCCGTACAGAGATGGAGGTATTAAAAGAATTGGCTGGTGATGAAACCAGTTACCGCAGTATTACCGAAAGTTGGTTTACCCATTCGCCTTTGCATGCAGCGCTTAAAAGAATTGCTGATAAAAAATTAACCATGATTGTGGCAACAGATCATGGCAGTGTAAGGGTAAAAACGCCTGCAAAAGTAATTGGCGATAAACAAACCACTGCCAACCTGCGTTATAAACATGGCCGCAATTTAAATTACGAAGCAAAAGAAGTATTGGCTTTTCGTGACCCACGGGAAGCTGGTTTGCCCGTGCCTAATGTAAACTCCAGTTTTATATTTGCCAAAGGCGATTTGTTTTTATGTTACCCCAACAATTATAATCACTTTGTAAATTATTATAAAAATACTTTTCAGCATGGCGGTGTAAGTTTAGAGGAAATGATTGTGCCGGTGATAAGGATGACGAATAAGTAGCCCCTCCGCCCCCTAAACGGGGAACTGCGAAGTTTATAAATATTTAAACAGCTTTTTATTTATCAACGTTTGTTGAAAAGTAAAACAAGTATAACTGCCTTACTGCTTTACTTTTGTAGTGCTTAAAATTCACGATTCACCATTGACGATTCACGGGAATGAAATACACACAAAACATATTAGATAAAATAGAAAAAATAGCAGAAGAAGCCGGTTATGTAATTCGTTACGAGCGGGGCAATTTTCAAAGTGGCTATTGCATTCTGCAGGCAAAAAAGGTAGTGGTGCTCAATAAATTTTTTCAAACCGAGGGAAGGATAAATACTTTGGTAGACTTGATGCCGCAATTGCAAATTAATTTTGATGCCCTTACTTTAGAAAGCCAGAAGATGTATGAAGAAGTGATGAGTGCGGAGGCGAGTAAGTAAAACAATATGCAATAAGCAATTGGCAAGTTTAAATCTTACCAATTTTTTTCTTTTCCATAATTGGCAATTGCATATTGCCAATTGGCATATTGCCTATTTTTGCTTTATGCAAAGTCCTCCATTAAAAATAACATTTCTCGGTACCGGCACCAGCAGCGGCGTGCCCATGGTGGCTTGCAATTGTGCAGTTTGTACTTCTACCAATAAAAAAGATAAACGTTTACGCAGCAGTATTTTGGTTGAAAGCGATAACACAAAAATTGTTGTGGATACTACTCCTGATTTTCGTTACCAGATGCTGAGGGCTGATGTAAAAACATTGGATGCTGTTTTATTCACACATCCGCATAAAGATCATATTGCCGGCCTGGATGATGTAAGGGCTTTTAATTTTTTTCAGCAAAAGCCAATGGATATTTTTGCCAACTCCTTAACAGAAGAAGCTATTAAAAGAGAATTTGCTTATGCATTTTCTGATAAAAAATATCCCGGCGTGCCGGAGCTAAATTTAAATACCATAAACGGTACGCCTTTTTATATTGGTGATATTCCTGTAATTCCTGTTGAGGTATGGCATTTAAAAATGCCGGTACTGGGTTTTAGGTTTGGTAACTTTACTTATATTACCGATGCCAACCGAATTGAAGCAGCAGAAAAAGAAAAAATTAAAGGGAGCGAAGTAATGGTGCTGAATGCACTGCGTAAAGAAAAACATATTTCTCATTATACTTTAGAGGAAGCCGTTGCCGAAGTGCAGGGGCTTCATATTCCGCAAAGTTACTTTACACATATAAGCCACCAGTTAGGCAGGCACGAAGAGGTGAATGCTGATTTACCCGCCGGCATTGAGCTGGCATGGGATGGGCTGCAATTAAATTTTGGATGATTACCACTTTAGGGTATTGCATATTTAAATTGGTTCTCCTATTTTACAGCACATTCAGTGCTTATGTTGAAAAAAATTGTTTCCGATTATTTTAGTTTCACTAAAAAAGAACGTACCGGCACCATAGTTTTACTGGTGTTTATTTTAATTTTCACATTACTGCCTTTTTTATATCCTTTCTTTATAAAGTCTGCCCCGGTGGATGCAGCAACATTTAAAAAAGAAATTGATGCCCTTAAAATGAAGCAAACTGATAGCGGCAACAGCTTTACAAAAAATAATTTTGATGAAGATAATTACCAAAATTATTACCAGCCTTCCGAAAAAAATTACCGCAATAAAAATAGTAAAGCAGTGCTTTTTTATTTTGATCCTAATACGGCAACTGCTGCAGACTGGCAAAGGTTGGGCATAAGAGATAAAACAATTACTACCATTCAAAATTATTTAAGCAAGGGCGGGCATTTTTATAAACCGGAAGATATTGGGAAAATTTGGGGGTTGCATGCCGATGAAGTGGAACGGTTGATACCTTACATCAACATTGCACAAAAAGAAAACAATTATCCGCAAAAAAATTACGAACAGAAAACTTATGAAGCCAAAACTTTTGACAAGCCAAAATATACCACTTCATCCCTTGATGTAAACACTGCCGATACTTCCGCTTTTATTGCATTGCCGGGTATTGGTAGTAAACTGGCACAACGCATCATAAATTTCAGGGATAAACTTGGCGGCTTTTACAAAGCAGAGCAGGTGGCAGAAACTTTTGGTTTACCCGATTCCACGTTTCAAAAAATAAAAAGCAGGTTGGTTTTAAATAATACTGCTGTAAAGCAATTCAATATTAACACCGCAACGGTTGATGAAATGAAACCGCATCCTTACATCCGCTATAATATCGCCAATGCCATTGTGCAGTACAGAACGCAGCATGGTAATTTTTCAGCAGTAGAAGATTTAAAAAAGATAATGACCATTACTGATGAAGTGTACAATAAAATAGCGCCTTATTGTGTTGTGCAATAATTAAACGTAAAACCTCCGGTTTTTTGCTGACTATCTTAAACTAACAATCGTTAGCATTTTAAAATGCTATAAATTTGCAGCTCAAGAATCAACACCATATGAATTTTAAGCAAAGCGAATTAACACAACAGGTAGCTCAAACAGCAAAAGATTTTGCCCTGCAACATATTAAGCCCCACCTGATGGTTTGGGACGAAAGCCAGGAATTTCCCCTGCACATTTTTAAAGAAATGGGTAAGCTGGGATTGATGGGAGTATTTGTGCCCGAAGAGTATGGCGGCAGTGGCATGGGTTATTTTGAATATAACGTTGTGATACAGGAAATTTCAAAGGTTTGTGGCTCTATTGGTTTATCGTTGGCCGCACACAATTCATTATGCACCGGCCATATTTTAGCTTTTGGTAATGAAGCACAAAAGAAAAAATATTTGCCCAAACTTTCTACTGCAGAATTTTTAGGTGCCTGGGGTTTAACAGAAGCCAACACCGGCAGCGATGCCGGCAACATGAAAACCACTGCCGTAAAAGATGGCGACGACTGGATTTTGAATGGCACCAAATGCTGGATCACTCATGGAAAAAGCGGTGATGTGGCAGTAGTAATTTGCCGTACCGGCGAGCCAAGGGCAAAAGATAATTCCACTGCTTTTATTGTAGAGCGTGGCACTGCAGGTTTTAGCGGCGGTAAAAAAGAAAATAAATTAGGGATGAGGGCAAGCGAAACTGCCGAAATGATATTTGATAATTGCCGAATTCCGGATGCCAACAGGCTGGGTAATATAGGAGCAGGGTTTAAACAAAGTATGAAAGTATTGGATGGTGGAAGAATTTCAATTGCTGCATTAAGTTTGGGCATTGCAAAAGGGGCATACGAGGCATCCATTCAATATTCTAAAGAGCGTCACCAGTTCGATCAGCCCATTGCAAACTTTCAGGGAATAAGTTTTAAGCTGGCAGATATGGCAACCGAAATTGCAGCTTCCGAATTATTAATTGAACAGGCCTGTTATTTAAAAATGAACGGACTACCCATGACAAAAGAGGCAGCCATGGCAAAATATTTTGCCAGCGAAGTAGCGGTAAAAGTGAGCACAGATGCGGTACAAATTTTTGGCGGCTACGGTTACACCAAAGATTTTCCGGTAGAAAAATTTTACAGAGATAGTAAGTTGTGTACCATTGGTGAGGGAACAAGTGAGATACAGAAGTTGGTGATAAGCAGGGAGGTGTTGAAATAAGATATTTTCTTTAATTTTGTTCGATGCCACTAAATAGACCCAAGAAGTTTTATGGCATAAATAAATACTGAAATAATTAAAAATAATTTTATGAAAATTTTAGTTGAGGTAAATGACAATAAAGCAGATTATGCAGTTGAGTTCTTAAAAAACATATCTTTTATTAAAAAGACTAAACGCATTGCAAAAAACGAAATAACTAATCCTGCCATTTTACAAAGCATTGAATCTTACGAAAAGAAAAAAACAAAACCTACTCCGGTTAATCTAAAAGAACTTAAAGCAATGATTTATGCTTGAACTGGTGTTTATGCCTAAGGCCTGGGAAGATATTGGCTGGTGGGTAAAAACAGATGTAAAGGCGCTTAAGAAAATTCACGCTCTTTTAGATAATTGCTGCAATACTCCTTTTGCCGGGTTGGGCCAACCTGAGGCTTTAAAAGCAAATTACAGTGGCTATTGGAGCCGCAGAATTAATCTTGAACACCGCATTGTTTATAAAGTAGAAGCTAAACGAATTGTCGTTCACTCTTTGCGTGGGCATTATCAAGATTAAGAAATTCGTTACAAAAGTTTTACCGCGATAGTAAGCTGTGTACTATTGGTGAAGGAACAAGTGAGATACCAAAGTTGGTGATAAGCAGGGAGGTGTTAAAGTAAGGTTATTAGCTATTCATTTTATTTTTTCAAATTCAACTTATTTAATTTCTCTGGTTGATAATTCTATAAACTAAAAGACCAGAACAAATTATAAATGGGATGCCAGATAGAAATCCTGGCAGTGAGGCAGAATTGTTAAAAAGATTATGTGTCAAATAAAAAAAGCTTATCCACAAACACGATAGCCCAATAATTTTTAACCAAAATATTTTACCTGAACTTTTTACGATTATTGAAAAAATTAAAAATAGTTGTCCAGCAAATGCAAATAGGATAACTGCAACAATAGATGCTTCATAAGAAGACATAAGGGATAATGAAAAAATCTCATCATTAATACCTTTGCCTGATAATACTTTCATAATCCAAAATATTTCAATCAGGCCGATAAAGCCAATCCCATGACCTGCTCCAATCAGAATAAAAAAATCTAAAACTATTGTCCAGATTGTGAGTGATTTGAAATTTTTCATGTAACAAAAATGTATTTTTCAAAACTAAACTTTCCAAATCATTAAAAACCAAAAGCCACCCCAATAAAGAGGTGGCTTCACTATTAACTTTCAGAGAAATTATTTTTTATCTCCACCAAACATGCCGCTTAACTTATCTTTTAAACCATCAAAAACCTCCTCGGCTTTGTTAGCTGCGTTTTTTGCAAACTCTTCTACTTTTTCTCCGGTTTCGCCGGGTATTACATCGCTTATTTTGTCCATCATACTAGTGCCTTCTGCCTTTGGGGCGTTCATGGTAGGGATTGCTGCTGCCGCTGCATTATCTGCTGTGCCTGCAAACATATTGTCTACCGCACCACCTAACATCGGAAATTTTTCTTTTACAAATTCTTTAATGGTTTCCAGGGTTTTTGCAGCCTGTTCTGTACTAATGCCTGCTTTATCAGTCAGGCGTGTAATTAATTCTTGCATGTTGTTTTGTTTTAAATATTGATGTACAAATATGATGTGATATTTTATAATTTGGTTGCACTGCAGGTAAAGCTATTGTTAATTTCCACTTTTCATCTTGTTTTTTATTGCCTTTATAACACTTCAGCTTCGCTAAATGTTCAACAAAAAAAAATCACATCAACTTCCGCTAATATAAAGTTCCCCTTTAGGTGCGGCAGGACTTTTTATTCCGTATCAAACCGGTCCACTCTTTCAATACCAGGTAAAGCCACCAGTCTTTCTACCAGTTCATCCAGTTCTTCCTTATCGTGCACAAATATTTTTACATTACCCTGAAAAATGCCTTCTTTGGCCTCAATCGTCATAGCCGAAATATTAAATTTCATTTCGCCGCTGATGAGGTTGGTAATTTTATGAATTACACCTACATCATCTAAACCAATAATTTTTAGGCCGGTTAAAAAAGAAATTTCTTTGTTTTTTGCCCACTTGGTTTTTACCACACGGTGGCTGTAGTTTGATAAAAGCCTGGTGGCATTAGGGCAATTGGTACGGTGTATTTTTAAGCCCTCGCCGGTAGTTACAAAACCAAACACATCATCACCGGGTATGGGCTTGCAGCAATTGGCTAAAGTATATTGTATCTTATCACTGCTTTCGCCAAAAATAATAAGCTCGGCATCTTTATCTTTTTTTGCAGCATGTTTATGATGATCGGTTTCATGTTTTTCTTCATGCTCCTGCTTAACAGGTTTGGGAGGGAACAGCCTGTCGCCGCTTGCGGTAAAATCTTTTAATTCTTTAAGATCAATTTTTTTTATGGCTATTTCATATAACAGGTCAAGCGTAGAATTTAGTTTGTAAAACGATGCCAGCTCTTCCATATTATGCTGTGTCATCATGCCACCAATTGCCTCTAACCTTTTTTGTAAAATATGTTTACCGTCTTCGGCCACTTTTCTTTTTTCTTCTTTTAAAGTGTCTTTAATTTTTGTTTTAGCCTTGCTGGTTACCACAAGGTTCAGCCATTCCTGATTGGGCTTTTGTTTGGCGCTGGTAATAATTTCTATCTGGTCGCCGCTGCGTAGTTTATGGCCAATAGGTACTAATTTATGGTTAACTTTTGCACCAATACAGCGGCTGCCTACTGCGGTGTGTACACTAAAGGCAAAATCAAGGGCAGTAGCGCCAACCGGTAACATTCTTATATCACCTTTGGGTGTGTAAACATAAATTTCTTCTGCAAGAAAAGAGGTTTTAAAATCCTGTAAAAAATCAAGCGAGTTGGTATCCTGGTTGCCCAGTGCTTCCCGTATCTGGTGAAACCATTTGTCAAACCGGCTTTCATCAGCAGTGCCTTCTTTATATTTCCAATGTGCAGCCAAACCTTTTTCTGCAATTTCATTCATGCGCTTGGTGCGTATCTGCACTTCAACCCATTTACCCTGCGGCCCCATTACTGTGGTGTGCAGTGCTTCGTAACCATTACTTTTTGGGTTACTCAGCCAATCCCTCAGCCGTTCGGGAGATGGATTGTATGCATCAGTAATAATGCTGTACACTTTCCAGCATTCTTCTTTTTCTTTTTCTATAGAGGAGTTTACTAAAATACGAATGGCAAAAAGATCATACACTTCTTCAAAACTTACACCTTTCTTTTTCATTTTTGTCCAGATGGAATGAATGCTCTTTGGCCGGCCATAAATTTCAAAATCAAACGCTGCTTTTTCCAGTTTATCTTTTATAGGCTTTATAAAATCATTGATGTATTTGGTACGTTCTCTTTTGGTATCATTTAATTTTTGGGCAATATAGCGGTAAGTATCCGGCTCCATATATTTCATGGCCAGGTCTTCCATTTCGGTTTTAATATTATATAAACCCATGCGGTGTGCCAGTGGTGCGTACACGTAAACGGTTTCGCTGCTTATCTTTAATTGCTTGTCCCGTTTCATGCTGTCCAGTGTACGCATGTTGTGCAGCCTGTCGCTCAGTTTTAATAATATTACCCTTGGGTCATCGGTAAGCGTTAATAAAATCTTTTTAAAATTTTCGGCCTGTTGCGATGTGTTGGTATCCATTACCGTACTTATTTTGGTAAGGCCATCTACAATTTTTGCTATCTCGTTTCCAAATTCTCTTTTTATATCTTCCAGCGTTATGTCGGTGTCTTCAACGGTATCGTGCAGTAATGCACAAATGGTACTGCGTACGCCCAGGCCAATTTCTTCTACACATATTTTTGCAACTGCCAGCGGATGTAAAATATACGGCTCACCACTTTTACGCCTCATGGTTTTATGGGCTTCTACCGACATTTCAAAAGCCGTGCGTACCAATTCTTTATCACCTGGTTTTAATTTTGGTTTTAAAACACGGAGCAGGCCACGGTATTGGCGCAGAATTTCTTTTTTTTCTTCGGCCTCGTTAAGTGTATATTTCGGTATGTCTGTAATAGTTTCCATCTTAAGTAACGAATTTACGGAAAACAATTCTGTTTCTATTTTTTATAGAAATCCCTTACTTTTGCACCCCTTAACCGGATGTGGCGAAATTGGCAGACGCACCAGACTTAGGATCTGGCGGAGCAATCCATGTAGGTTCGACCC
>JAYURK010000092.1:0-4918 GCA_043756235.1 Ferruginibacter sp.
CAAAGTAGCAGATGGCATCAGCCCCAAAGACAAAGCAGAACTGGAGAAAAAACTAGCAGATGTAAAAGACAAAGTTGATAATGTACTTAAACTTTATAAAGACCTTAATAAAGCCGGAAAAGAAACTGCACACTTGGCAAAAAGCGGCAAGCGGCTTCCACATGGGCTTGCAGGGAATTTATCTGCGCTTAATGACAACCTTGCCGATCAGTCGGAACAAATAAAAGCGCTTGAAAAAATTGCAGACCACGAGCCTTTGGATAATACTATCTGCGAATACATAGTAATCCTCAATGAAGCCTGTGCTGCATTTCAAACGGTTACCAATTTATGGTCACGTTCTATATTTACTATTCTTGCAAACATTGCTGCAGATAAAGGAGCACCGGCCGTAGCAGGAGGCATTAATGATGCCGGTGTGGGCATAGAAGCACCAAATGATTTTCCTGTAAAAGAAATTACAAAAATTTACGCCAGCTCAAAAGTGGATGCAGAATCGCTAAGCTCTAAATTAGGGAAGGCAGGCATTGCTGCAGACCTGGCACAGTTTGCACTTGATGTATTATTGAAAATATACTGTGGTGTTTTTAAAGGAAATTTTAAGCATGATTACAATATTGAGTTTAGAAATAATGCCGGAGAAAACTGGTGGACTTATGGAGTGGAAATGAAAGCCGTACTTTTTTTACGTTATCCAAAAGATAAAAATAATGGAGGGGTTATTAAAATGAAGGGCAATCTTGAGGGCAATGCAACAAAATTTAATTTCTGGCAGGACATTGCAAAAGAAAATGATTTTCATGCGGTAAGCAAAGGAAAAATTATTGTAGTGCCCATAAAAACATTTACGCCGCTTGCTGTATCTATAGCTACAAGCGAAAGAGATATTTTAGGTTTTGGTGCCATTGCAAGAGGGCTGGCTACGCCTGCTTATTTTAATATTCCCATTGATGCAGAATATGATGTGGATGCAAAAAAAATAAAAATATTTGTGAATGATGCCCTTATTGATTTTTCCAACCTGGTAGCCAACCAGTTTGTATTTCTTATGGTAGGCCAGGATTTAATTCCATACCCAAAAAAAATGGACTTCCCCATACACAAAGCCAAAACAACCATTAACGGCATCTTCATTTCTTTTAAAGAATTTGAAGTAGTAAAAGATGCAAAGGGCAACGAAAGTTTTACCGGAAAGGGCACCCGGCATATCGGTGATAAAACTTCCATCAGGGAAACCAATTTAAATTTTACGCTTTCGGCAAAAAAAGAATAAAAAAAAATGAAATACTATTAAAAAAAATTCAATAGTCTTCACCATAAATCATTTTACAATCTGCCTTTAAAAAAAATTAAATTATAAAAAATGAAAAGAAAATTTATCCTCCGGCCTGCCATTTTTGTACTGGCATTTTTAAGTACCTGTTTGTTAAATGCACAAAGTGTAGCCATTAATACAGATGGCACAACAGCACATGGCAGTGCCCTGTTGGATATAAAAAGCACTACCAAAGGAATGCTGGCACCACGTATGAACTCCGCACAGCGTACCGCCATTGCTACACCCGCCGCTGGTTTATTTGTGTATGATACCGATACGAATAGTTTTTGGTTTTATAATGGAACGGCATGGGGCAACCTTTCATCTGCATTGGGAATAGGAGGAAATGGTACTACAAATTTTATCTCAAAATTTACTGCAGCAAATGCGATTAGCAATTCCCAGCTTTTTGATAATGGAACTAATGTTGGCATCAACACTGTATCACCTTTTGCTAAGCTGCACATCAAAGGTTCTGCCGATGTCCCTCAACTATTCATTGATGCAAATGCTACACAAAGCAACAGTAACCCGCTTATTAGTTTGCGCAGGAGTGATGGCGTAAATCTGATGTCGATTCATTCGGATAACCCATTCAATACATTTGTCGGTCTTTATGCAGGCAGTGTGAACAATGCCACAGGAGGAGGGCTATACAATACTTTTATAGGAAGAGATGCCGGGGCTTCTAACACGACCGGTTCTGTCAATACTGCAAACGGATTTCAGGCTCTTCAACTTAACACTACAGGATTAGGTAATACTGCTAATGGAGCAGGAGCACTGCAAAGCAACACCTATGGGAGAGAAAATACTGCATTGGGGGCTTCAGCGCTTCAATTCAACAATGGAATTCGGAATACAGCAACTGGTTACAAAGCGCTATGGTTAAATACAATTGGTTCTGATAATACAGCCAATGGAAACAAAGCACTTTTAAATAATAATGGAAGTAATAACAGCGCAACTGGAGCTTATGCACTAACTAATAATTCTACTGGATATAATAACACGGCCAACGGAGCGTATGCTCTTGTAGATAATACTTCTGGCAGTGAAAATACAGCTATCGGAGGTTCTGCATTAACATTTAATACAACAGCCAGCCAGAATACAGCAATTGGAGTCAATGCGTTATATAACCAATCATACAATAATGGTGGTGTTAGCTGGGAGACTGGCAATGTGGCTGTTGGCTATAATGCTCTTTATTTAAATTCACCAACTTCTGCCTTTAACGGAATTCAAAATACGGCTGTTGGTAATTATGCACTGCAGGGCAATACTACAGGCAAACTCAATACAGCATCAGGGTATGCCTCGCTTGTAAGTAACAATGCCGGAAATCAAAATACTGCGATTGGTAGTAATGCGCTGTATTCTAACACATCAGGAAACTATAATACGGCTATTGGTGATGGTGCCCTTTATTATTTAAATGGAGGTAGTGAGAATATAGCAATTGGAGCTGACGCTGGAACCTCCTCTGGTTCACCGGGTGCCACCAACACTATAAGCATTGGAAATCGTGGCTATCCAAATGCCGCCAATAACCAGGTATTTATAGGCAACTTAAGTACTTTATGGAATGGAGGTAATAAGACATGGAGTACCTATTCAGATGCAAGAATGAAAAACAACATTAAAGAGGAAGTAAAAGGGCTCGATTTTATATTGCGTTTGCGCCCCGTTACTTATTACCGAAGCATTGATGTAGCAATGAAAATAACGGGCAATAAAGAAACAAAAGTTTATCCTGAAAAATATGATGTGGAAAAAATAAAGGAAACCGGCTTTCTTGCACAGGAAGTAGAAAAATCTGCTAAGGAAGCTGGTTATGATTTTAGTGGTGTTACTGTACCGAAAAATTCTAACCAGCTATATACCCTCAGTTATGAACAGTTTGTTGTGCCCCTCGTAAAAGCCATGCAGGAACAACAGGCAATGATAAAAACCCAACAGCAGCAAATTGATCTGTTGATGAAACGAATAGAAATTTTAGAAAAAAAATAATGCCTGGTTTGTATGCAGAAAACTAAATTGATAATTAATACCGATGGCCTCACTGCAGCAGAAACAAAATTTTACAGAAAGAAAATACTGATTGAAAAAAGATTTGCTGCGGCTGGCATAAATTTATTACCGGTACAACATTATGTGAAAGTTAAATTTAAAGTAGCTTTACGATATGTGTAAAAGTCTTGTTATAGTGCTTTACTGTGTTGCATTTTTTTGTGATAAAAATATTTTTGCACAACAAAGGGACAATTACATTTTTCGCCATATCAGTCAATCCGATGGTTTACTTAATACCAGGATAAACTCCATTGTACAGGATAGCAAAGGTTATATATGGATATTAACCCCAAACGGTTTGCAACGGTACGATGGTTCCCGTTTTGTAAATTTTCCTTTTAATGTGAATAATCCCGGCTCGGTAATAAATACTGGTGATGCCAACTTATTTGCAGATAAAAAAAACAATTGTTTATGGATAATGAATGGCGAAATAGAAAAACTGGATCTGCAAAAAAATAAATTCATTTCTTACCCTGCAGAAAAAATAATAACCGACAGTAGTTTTAAATATACCAGCTACACGGATACTTACGGTGCAGTTACACTGGCAGGCAATTATGGGCTTTACCAATATAATAAATCAGATAAAAAATTATCCAATCTTTTTTTTTGTGCCTCTTTTCTTACACCTCAAAAAAGCAATTTATTTTTTGTTGATAACATTAATGAGGAATCATGGGAGGCCAACTGGGATGGGCTTACTTTATTTTACAAAAAAACAAACTCAGTTTATACGCATGCTTATAATCCTGTACAGCACCCGCTGCTGCAGTTAATGGATAAAAAAGAACTGAGGGGAATACTCAAAGACAGCAGACAAAATTACTGGATAAATACCGGCGGTCCTTTTTTTTACAGGTACAATGCATTGTCAAAAAAAATGTCCACCTACTCTTTATTAAATATTGTACCGGCAGTGGCCACAAAAACTAATCAGGAAAAAGGGGTGCTGATGGTGAATTTTTTTTTTGAAGACAATCACCATCGTATCTGGATGGGCACATCAAACGCCGGCCTGTTGCAATACAATGCCGGTAAAGATTCTTTTACCAGTATCCTTAACGATGAAAATAATATACAGGGGCTGCATTACAATTATGATATTTCGTCAATCTTCCAGGATAAAGAAGAAAACATTTGGTTAGGTACCGATAAAGGAATAAATATTTTTAGTCCGTACCGCCAGTATTTTCAATCTATACATCACAACGAAAATGATGCGACTTCCATCCCTAAAAATGAGATCATGAATTTTATCCAGGCAGCCAACGGAGATATTATAGCGGGCACCTGGGGCGGCGGCATTACGGTTTATGACAGCAAATGGAATTTTAAAAAAAATATTTCTTTTTCAACGCCTTATCAATATAACCTGGTGTGGAGTTTTGTACAAAATGATGATGGCAATATCTGGGCAGGCTGTCAGCATGGGTTTATACATATATACAACCCATACAACGGCGCCATAAAAACCATTCGTCCCCCGGAGTTAAATAATTCCACCATATTTTGTATGACAAA
>JAYURK010000093.1:0-4877 GCA_043756235.1 Ferruginibacter sp.
CGCAGGCTTTCTTCGGCACGTATGGCTTTGTCCTGTGCCTTTAATGCAAATGACCGTGCAAACCAAAGCGCCAAAATTACTGCAACGGTTAATGAAACCAATGCTGCAGCCTGTAACCTTCCACTACCCTCATTTATTGCTTTAAAAAAATGTACAAGGCTTAATATAAAAGGAAATAAAATTGCTGCAAAAGCCACATAATGAAACAGCGGCACCATGCGGCCATGATTTTTAAAATTTTGATCTTCCATAAAATATATTTTTATTTGATCCGAAATTAAGCAAAAGAAATTAAGTATGTATTTGTACAGACCTCACCCCAACCCCTCTCCAAAGGAGAGGGAACTGAAATTGGTATTTTATAATTCAAATACTCTTAAATTAATGACTTTTCATTTGGGCGAATTTAGGGGCTCCTATTTTAAAATATCCAGCACCTTCCACATTTTTTCTCTTACAGTTGCCGGGCTGCCGTCAAAATTATTTACAATAAAAGAAAATGTGTATTCATTACCGGTTTTACTTTTTATATAACCCGTATAACTTCTTACGCCACTTATATAACCATCTTTCATTTTTATACCATTCATCTCGGGCAGGGCATTGTAAAAAGATGCAAACCATTTTTGCTGTTTGGCATATTGCAGTACCGTTACCAAAGCGTTTGTGGTAACCCTGTTGGCAGGCGAAAGACCGCTGCCGTCTATAATATTTAATGCAGATGGCTCGATACCATTTTGTTTCCAGAAATTTTTAATAATGGCAATGCCGCTATCAGTAGCACCGAATTTTATTTTTTCATACGCAATTGTTTTTATAAATGCTTCGCCGTAAAGGTTGATACTTTTTTTAAGGAACCAGTAGTTAAGGCTGTCGAGAGATGGTGAAACAATACTAAAAATAGATTTGGGGTTTATTGGGATATCTTTTTGCTCCACTTCTATCCCGTTGTAAGAACCGATAAATAAATATCCGTCTATTTTATTAGTTTTTAATTCATTGGCCAAGGTATATGTCAATTGCTCTGCTGCATTGGGCATGGCACCACTTATTTTAAAGTTGTTTTCTCCTAAAGGAATAGTACCTCTTACAAAACCACTCATACCATATGGTGGTAAATAAATATAAGCATTATCTCCACTCCCTTTCTTTGCAGTAATTACTTCGCTGTACAAACCCACATTTTCTAACCGGGGAATTATTTTTTCAATTGCTGCTTTGTCCCCAATTTTTTCACCTGCTTTTAAAATAATATCATATTGATTTTCCCGCCAGTTTAAGGAAGATGCTCCTGCACCATAATAATTACCAATATCTTCCCATATCCATCCACGTGGTGTATTATTACTTTCCCATTTTCTGTCGTACCCGAAAACATTTCCGTTAATTTTTATAATGCCTGATTTTTGTACAGCTGTCACAAGTTTTTTTAAGATAGCCTGCTCATTCGTTTCTTTCCATCGCCAGCTTCCTAATGATGGATCACCATATCCTATAATGTAAAGGTTACCCTCAAGTGCATTATTTTTAATTTCGCCATCGTAGGCTAAATCTGTTTTATAAGTGTACCCTTTCCCCAGCATTTCAAACGCACTAACACTGGTAATTACTTTTTGGCAACTTGCAGGCGCCAATCCAACTTGTGCATTTTTATCAAAAATTATTTTACCGGTTTTTGTATCCACTACATACATGCTAAGTATGGCGTGTTTAAACTGTGCATCTTTTTCTAAAGCATTTATTGCGGCAGTTAATTTTGCATCAATATTTTGTGCCGTCAAGTTTAAACAAATACAACTCAGCAGTGTTATTACTATCCATTTCATGGGCAAATAAATTTATTTCTCAAAGCTAAAAGATTTAAATTTGATGTATGGAAAATTTGATAAAAGAGCCGGCTCCGAAATACAACTATATTTCTCAGGAAGAATACCTGGAAATGGAAAGGGCGGCTTTGGAGAAACATGAATATTATCAGGGTGAAATTTTTGCCATGAGCGGTGCTTCGTTAAAACACAACGAAGTTTTTTCAAATTTGTTTGGTGAAATTCAGGGTAAATTAAAAGGTAAAAACTGCAAGCCTTACGGAAGCGATTTACGAATTCATGTTCCCAAAAACTCTTTATATACTTATCCCGACATAACCATTATTTGTGATAAAGCTGATTTGACTGACGACAAATTTGATACGGCCACAAATCCTGCTGTAATTGTAGAGCTGCTTTCAAAATCTACACGCAATTACGATAGGTTTGAAAAATTTTCTTTGTACAGGGATATCGCCTCACTTAAAGAATATATTCTGGTGGACACTCAAAAAATTCATATTGAAAATTATGTTCGCAATGCTGATAACACCTGGCAGCTTACCGATTACAACGCTATATCAGATAACTTGTTTATTGCAACGGTAAACATCAATGTCAGCATAGCTGATATTTATGCAGGTCTGTCTCTTTAATTTTTTCTTTCCAACTTTTCTCTTTTTAATTTATGATACAAGCAACCATAATTACCATTGGCGACGAACTTTTAATAGGCCAGGTAATAGATACCAACAGCGCCTGGATGGCGCAGGAATTAAACAAGGCCGGCATACGTGTGGCAAGGCGTGTAGCAGTAGGCGATGTATGGGACGAAATTTGGAATGCGCTGGATGAAGAAAGTAAACATGCCCAAATAATTTTAATAACGGGCGGGCTTGGCCCAACTGCCGATGATATTACCAAACCATTATTGTGTAAATATTTTGGCGGCAAATTAATTGTAGATGAAGGTGCCAAACAAAACGTCATCAACATTTTTACCAAACTAAACCGGCCCATGATTGAAAGAAATTTACTGCAGGCCGAAGTGCCCGATGTGTGCACCGTTATTCAAAACAAAAGAGGCACCGCACCGGGAATGTTGTTTAATAAAGATGGTCGAATTATTATTAGCATGCCCGGCGTACCTCACGAAATGAAAGGCATGATGGAAGATGCCGTAATTCCACATCTTACCAAACAATTTAAATTGCCCGTAATAATACACCGCACTTTATTAACAGCCGGTGTTGGCGAAAGTTTTTTGGCAGATTTGATACAAGATTTTGAAACTGCTTTACCACCGCAAATTAAACTAGCTTACCTGCCCAATTATGGTATGGTGCGTTTGCGGTTAACCAGTTCGGGTTTTGATAAAGCACAAATTGGAAAAGATATTGAAACACAATTTATAAATCTGCAACAATTGGTAAAAGACTATTTGGTAACCAATGTTGATGAGCCTATGGAAAAAGTAGTGGGTAAATTATTGCTGCAAAAAAATAAAACTATGTGTACTGCCGAAAGTTGCACCGGTGGTTACATTGCACATTTACTTACTTCCATCCCCGGCTCATCAGAGTTTTATGATGGCAGCGTGGTAAGTTATTCTTATGGCGCAAAAGAAGATTTATTGAATGTTGATCATCAAACATTATTAACCAAGGGAGCAGTGAGCGAAGAAGTAGTAACTGAAATGGCCAAAGGTGCTTTGCAAAATATAAAATCAAATTATGTAATTGCAGTAAGCGGCATTATGGGGCCGGGTGGTGGCCTGCCCGAAAAACCCGTGGGCACGGCATGGATAGCCGTGGGCAGTAAAGAAAAAATTATTGCACAAAAAGTTTTTTTTCGATTTGACAGAGCAAGAAATATACAGTTAACCGCTGTTACAGCCTTAAATTTGTTGCGACAGTTTATTATAGATGAGGTTGATGGTTAATGGTTCATAGTTTATGGTTAGAAGGGTTGAGCTGCTATGAACTATCAACTATCAACCATCAACTATTTTTTCTTACTTTTGCCCTGCCAGTACAACGATTGTTAACACACAAACTATTTTATGAGTGTAGTAGATTTAGTTATGCCAAAGCTTGGCGAAAGCATTATGGAAGCCACCATTTTAAAGTGGCATAAAAAACCGGGTGATACCATTAAGCAGGATGAAACGCTTTTGGATATTGCTACCGACAAAGTGGATAGCGAAGTTCCCAGCACCGCCGAAGGTGTAATAGAAACTATTTTATTTAACGAAAATGATGTAGTGCCCATTGGTACTGTAATAGCCACCATACGTGTAGGCGCCAATGCAGCTGTAAGCAATAGCGAACCTGCGCCACAGCCGGCACAACCGCAATACGAAGATGCAAAAGTGGTTGAAGAAATTCCTTATCAACCAAATTCCAATAAGCAATGGGCAACAAGCAATGAGCAAACTAATGATAATAAAATGAAATTTTATTCTCCCTTAGTTTTAAATATTGCCCAGCAGGAAGGCATAAGCATGAGCGAATTGGAAAATATTCCCGGCACGGGGCAAGATGGAAGAGTAAGTAAAAAAGATATTTTAACTTATGTTGCCAATAAAGGAACAGGCCAGCAACAAAATGCAGCGCCACAAAATGTGCCACAGCAAACACAGCAGGTAACAGTATTACCAACGGCCAACCAGCAACCAACCAACAACCAACCTGCTTACCAACCCCCAACCATTTTCACCGGCAATGTAGAAGTAATAGAAATGGACCGCATGCGCAAACTTATTGCCAAACATATGGTAGACAGTAAGCACACCAGTGCACACGTTACCAGTTTTGCCGAGTGCGATGTTACCGGCTTAGTAATGTGGCGTGAAAAAGTAAAAAAAGATTTTGAAAAACGTGAAGGCGAAAAAATTACTTACACACCATTATTTATAGAAGCCATTGTAAAGTGTATAAAAAAATATCCATTACTCAGCAGCAGTGTTGATGGTGATAGAATAATTGTAAAAAAAGATTTAAATATTGGTATGGCCACTGCCCTGCCCAGCGGAAATTTAATTGTACCCGTAATTAAAAATGCCGACCAGTT
>JAYURK010000094.1:0-4869 GCA_043756235.1 Ferruginibacter sp.
TTTAGAACAAAAAAGTATGCGGCAGGAAGTGCAGGCCAGCGAACTGCAGAAAGATAAAAATATTTTTAGAAAAGAATTAGAGTGGATGCGTAAGCAACCTAAAGCAAGAACCACAAAAAGTAAAAGCAGACAGGATGCTTTTGCTGTTGTAGAAGAAAGGGTTAGCCAGAAAAAAGAAGATACCGAAGTTAGCCTTCAGGTAAAAATGACAAGGCTTGGAGGAAAGATCTTAGAGATGAAAAAGATAAATAAAAGTTATGGCGATAAAGTATTGATAAAGAACTTTGATTATACTTTTAAAAGAGGTGAACGTGTGGGCATTGTAGGAAAAAATGGGGTAGGCAAATCAACCTTTTTAAAAATTGCTCTGCACCAGGAAAAACCCGACAGCGGAAAAATTAATCATGGTGATACCGTTGTGTTTGGCAATTTTGATCAGGAAGGATTAAAATATAAAGAAGATAAAAGAGCCATTGAATATGTAAAAGATTTTGCAGAATTTTTTCCGCTGGCAGATGGCAGTAAAATATCCGCATCGCAGTTTATGGAAAAATTTGGCTTTAATGCCGAGCAGCAATACACGCCGCTGAGCAAATTAAGCGGTGGCGAAAAAAGACGATTGCATTTACTAAGTGTATTATTTTTAAACCCAAACTTTTTAATTTTAGATGAACCTACCAACGATTTAGACTTACAAACCTTACGCACACTGGAAGAATTTTTATTAGATTTTCCGGGCTGCATTTTAATTGTAAGCCACGACAGGTATTTTATGGACCGTATGGTAGATCATTTATTTGCTTTTGAAGGTGAAGGGGTGATAAAAGATTTTCCAGGTAATTACAGCCAGTACCGTGAAGCATTAGCTAATGAAAAATTTACCGGTTATGAAGTAGTAGCAGAAAAAGTACCTGTAGTTGAAGAGACACCAGTAAAACAAAAAAATAACAACGAAATAAAAAAATTATCTTTTAAGGAAAAGCACGAATTTGAAACAATAGAAAAAGAAATGCCCACCCTCCAAAAAGAAAAAGAAAGCATTGAAGCAAAAATGAACAGCGGCAATTTAAATTTTGAAGAACTTCAAAAAGCTGCTGCAAGAGTGGGAGAAATTGTTGCACTGCTGGATGAAAAAGAAATGCGCTGGCTGGAGTTGAGTGAACGCATGGCCTGAAGGTGAAAGGTGAGTGGTGAATGGTGAATGAAGCATTAATATTGCTACATTATTTATCTACGAATGACTATTGAATTCCCACAATTGTCAATTGACTATTTACCATTGACCATTGACCATTCACCATTGACAATTCCCCCGTTTTTTGTAAATTTGGTAAAACACTTTGTATGAGCAAAGAAGAATTAAAAAAAGAATTGCACCATCTTATTGATACTACCGATGATGAAGAGCTGCTGAACATGGTTAAGGAAGATATTGTAACTTATCAATCCAAATCCAATAAAAATTTTGATAATCTTTCTGATCTGTCGCCTGAAGACAGGGCTGAACTGGAAGAACTTGCTGCAGAAGACCCGGATAAAGACACGATTTCATTTGAAGAATTAAAAAAAGAAATGAATAAATGGGTCTTCAAATTGTAGCTAAAAAAAGATTTCTCAATAGTTTTAAAAAAATTACTGCTTATTTAAAATTGGAATTTGGCAAAACGGTTGCAGAAGATTTCAATAAAATTGTAATCAATAAATTAGATCTGATTATTACTCAACCAAATATTGGAGCTGGTACAGCAATAAAAAATACCAAAAGTGTAATTGTTGGAAAAGGGCATCAGAATAAGATTTATTACAGGGTTGAAAAAAACAAACTAATCATAATAAATCTTATTGATGCCAGGAAAGATCCTAAAATAAATCCTTTCAATAAAAATTCATGAACCAACGCTTTTACTCCCTTGATGTTTTTAGAGGTGCTACTGTAGCGCTGATGATATTAGTAAATAATCCCGGCAGCTGGGTGTATAAGTTTCCTCCGCTCGATCATGCCAGCTGGCACGGTTGCACACCAACCGATTTAGTATTTCCATTTTTTTTATTTGCTGTAGGTAATGCCATGGCATTTGTAATGCCTAAACTAGAAGCTGCCGGCGAAAGTGCATTCTGGCAAAAAATAATAAAGCGAACTGTGATTATTTTTTGCATTGGTTTATTTTTAAACTGGTTTCCGTTTATAAAATACAACGATGCCGGTAATATTGTGGGCAAGCCTTTTGAAACCCTTCGCATATTTGGCGTGCTGCAGCGTATTGCCCTCAGTTATTTTTTTGCTTCCATCATTGTTCATTATTTTAAGGTAAGAGGTGCTTTTGTTGCCAGTGCATTTATTTTATTATTTTATTGGTTTTTATGTGTTGCTGCAAATCCATCCGATCCCTTCAGCATTACGGGTTGGTTTGGTACCAACATTGATAAAAATATTTTAGGCGAAAGCCACATGTATCATGGCGAAGGCATTGCCTTTGACCCCGAAGGTTTGATGAATACTTTTGCCGCCATTGTACAGGTGGTGTTGGGGTATTTAGTGGGCAACTACATTTTACAAAAAGGTAAAACGCATGAAATGCTGAACGGGTTATTTGTTGCCGGTTGTGTTTTAATTTTTGCCGGCTTTTTTTGGGATATGGTTTTTCCGATAAACAAAAAAATATGGACCAGCAGTTACACCGTATATACCACCGGCCTGGCTTTATTAATTTTATCTTTATTAATTTATGTAATTGAATTTAAAAATGCCAAAGGTGCGTGGAGTAAATTTTTTGATGTGTTTGGGAAAAATGCATTGTTCATTTTTGCATTAAGCGGTATATTACCACGACTTATGGGATTGATAAGAATTAATGCTGGTTTTACAACTGAGAGTAAACCAAAATTTTTATCCCCCTTCAGTTGGTTTTACGAGCATATTTGCAAACCCATTTTTCCTTCGCAGCCCAATATTGGTTCTTTAATTTATGCGTTGTTTTTTATTACCATGATGTGGTTTTTTGCATGGCTGATGGACAGGAAGAAGTTTTATATAAAGGTGTAGATTACAAACATTTCAATATTAAAACTTTAATGAGTTATTTATATTTTTTAAAAAGAAAGGCGGATAGCTACTCTAATTACTTTGGAAGATTAAATCAGCAAAAAAGCTATAATTGGAAAAAGAGATTATAATAGCAACAATACAAAATGTATAGTATTAAATCGTTAGTTTTCAATATTGCCAAAAATTGAAAGCCGCTTTTAATATGATATATTTAGGTATTGTGCATCATACCGACAAACCTCGTAAACAGATATTATAAAAATGATAACACGACCTAAAATAAAACTTACACTTTCACCACTTGACAACAAATTGGAGTTGACAAGCAAAATATTTTTAGGAGTTATGTGGGCTTTGACACTTTATACTTTTTTGAAATTACCAACAACAATTCCAACACATTTTAATGCTTCGGGGCAAGCTGACGGTTATGGAAACAAGCTGAAACTTTTAATTTTACCTATCCTTGCGACAATAATTTATTTTGGGTTGACACAGCTGAATAAGTATCCTCATATTTTTAACTACATGACAAAAATAACTGAGTACAATGCCCAAAAGCGATATACAATTGCGACAAGAATGTTGCAATTTTTAAAATTGGCAATTCTTATTATTTTTTCTTTGATTATTCTATTCACTTACTTGACAATAATTGGTGCGACAAATGGATTAGGCTTTTGGTTTTTGCCAATGACATTCGGACTTTTATTAATCCCGACAATAATCAGCATAAGTCAGTCATTTAAAAAAAAGAATAACGTAGCTTGACAGGTATGAACGCATGACAGGTTTTGTACAATTCATTACTCTTTAGAATAAGTTTAGACCCAGGGGGTTTTCACACTCCGTCTCAGCGGGGTTTTCACGCTAAAACTCCCCAACTTTAAAACTGTAACTGTGAAACCCCGATGCAGAAAAGTGCCTTGCAATAAATGCTGCCAACCACTAACTTTACAGCATGGCGTAAAGTATAAACACTCCGACATTTATTTCCGTCTCAGCGGGGTTTTCACGCTAAAACTCCCCAACCTTAAAACCGTAACTGTGAAACCCCGATGCAGAAAAGCGGTTTGCATTACATACTGCCAACTACTAACTTTACAGCATGGCCGTAAAGTAAAAACACTCCGACATTTATTTCCGTCTCAGCGGGGTTTTCACAATAACACTACCCAACGTTAAAACCGTAACTGTGAAACCCCGATGCAGAAAACTGCCTTGCAATAAATGCTGCCAACCACTAACTTTACAGCATGGCCGTAAAGTATAAACACTCCGACATTTACTCCATGTACTATTGTACATTTACTTGTTACAATTGGCTGCCACTTATTGATAATACCAACAGCTACGATATTGTATACACCTGGTTTAGCATCCTGGCAAAAGATAATATTAATGTTATTGCATTTGTAATAATGCCCAACCATCTTCATTGTATTTTATATTTTGCAGAGCCCGGTTTTAATTTGAATAAAATTATTGGTAATGGAAAACGCTTTATGGCCTATGAAATAGTTAACCGGCTTGAAAGAAATGATGAAAGTAAATTGCTTCAAACATTAAGCAGCGCTATAACGGTAAGAGAAAAGAAGAAAGGCCAACTGCATAGGGTTTTCGAACATTCTTTTGATGCAAAAGCCATTTATTCAGAAAAATTTTTGCAGCAAAAAATAAATTACATCCACCACAATCCTGTAAGCGGTAAATGGATGCTGGCGGAGGATTTTGTTTTGTATCAACATAGCAGTGCTGCCTTTTATGAAGAAGGCGTTGCTTTACACTTTATGCCAAAGCACTTCAGAGATATTTAGAGTGGC
>JAYURK010000095.1:0-14486 GCA_043756235.1 Ferruginibacter sp.
TGAAGGATCGTTAATAGAAACGTTTGGCAAAAGAAAAGCAACCAGGCTGCTGAAAAAAATTAAATTTATCTATACCCCAAAGCATGGCAGTTGGTTAAACATGGCTGAAATAGAAATTAATATAATGGACAGGCAATGTACCGGTGGCAGAATAAAAAGCAAAGAAGAATTAGAATCGAATGTAATAATTTGGACTAAGGAAAGAAATAAAAACAAATGCAGTATAGAATGGAAGTTTACCCGGCAGGATGCAGATAAAAAATTATCTAAACACTATGTTTCATAATTAAATTGTCAGTACACTAGCTTCTACTATAGAACTTGAATTAATTTTGATTGAAAATATTTTTTCTTTTGTAGTTTTTGAATAAGTTATTTTATCAGATATCATTGATTCTTTTAAAATATATCCCTGTGAATTGTAAATTGAATCTACTTTAAGTGAGTCAGATTTAAGCATGTTATAATAATAAATACTTTTCAGTTTATCACCGTTTTGCTCCACTTTCCAAATTACTCCATAATAGTCTTCCGTCGGCAAAACCGTTGCCTGCAAATCATAATATGACTTGCTATAATTAGTTTTCTCTCTATCCAATCTTTCAAAAATTACAGGTAGTCTTTTTTCAAAATCATTCCAGTTTCTTTTTTCTTTCGGGCTCCACAACACTTCACTTAAAGCCATCATTCTTGGAAAGATCATATATTCCACCTTGCTGGTGTTTTTTATATATTCCGTCCATACATTGCCCTGTGCACCCAAAATATGTTTGGCCTGCGCTACATTTAATGCAGCAGGGATTGGTTCGTAACTGTACACTTTTTCCAATGGTAAATAACCACCAATAGTAACACTGTCTTCGTTTTTACTTTGGCTATGGTCTAAATAACAATGGCTGCCGGGTGTCATCACCACATCATGGTTTTGTTTAGCAGCTTCAATGCCGCCTTCTTCGCCACGCCAGCTCATTACGGCGGCGTTGGGTGCAAGGCCACCTTCTAAAATTTCATCCCAGCCAATTATTTTTTTGCCTTTGCTGTTAATGTATTTTTCTATGTGTTGAATAAAATAAGATTGCAAGCCATGTTCATCTTTTAGATTATTGGCTGCAATTAACTGCTGACAAAAAGTTGAACGCTTCCACGATTCTTTCGGGCTTTCATCTCCGCCAATATGAATATATTTTGAAGGGAACAAGGGCATTACTTCATCCAAAACATTTTGTAAAAAATTAAAAGTGTAATCGGTGGGAGCAAACACATCTTCAAAAACGCCCCAGGTTTGCTGCACCTGTTTTCCTTTGCGGCTACCCGCCCATGGGGTACTTGGTAAAACTTTTGTATCCTCCTCCGGAAAACAACTCAGCTGCGGATAAGCGGCAATGGCAGCCGAAGCATGGCCGGGCATTTCAATTTCAGGTATCACATCAATGTATCTGTCTGCTGCATATTGTACCACTTCTTTTATTTGCTGCTGGGTGTAAAAACCACCATAACGAATACTGTCATTGCCTTTGCCGGGGTAGCGGCCGGTGATGGTGCCGTTTCTAAAGCCACCCACTTGGGTAAGCAATGGATATTTTTTTATTTCAATGCGCCAGCCCTGGTCGTCGGTTAAATGCCAGTGAAAAGTATTGAATTTATAAGCAGCTAAATAATCAATATATTTTTTTATAAAAGCAACAGGGTAGAAGTGGCGGGCAACATCGAGGTGCATGCCGCGGTATTGGAAGCGGGGATGATCGTAAATGGATAATTCAGGAATGGATAATGAATAATTTTTTTGGGTTGACTTTTCCTTTGGTGGTGGTAAAAGTTGAATTAAAGTTTGAAGGGCATAAAAAAAACCCTGAGGAGTTCCTGCTCCAATAAGGATGTCCTTATCTGTTACTTTTAATGCATAAACACCATTACCTGCTCCATATAGTTTTCCATGTACAAAGTTTATTGAATTAATAATATTTTTTTTACTGTAAGTTGTTCTTTCCAGTTTGAAAGCGTAATTGCCAAAAATAAAATCATTTAACATTGCAGCAAATATTTCGGGTAACCCGCTGGCAATTATTTTTGTGTTTTTGTTAATAGTGAAGCTTCCTTTGCCCATTTTCACTTCCGCTGGCATTGGCACAATATTCAATTGCGAAAAACAATTTGCAGATAACAGCAGGCAGCCTATTAAAAAATATTTCTTCATAAAATAATTGTATTTATTTTTTAAATTTCTGAATTATTTATTTAAAATTTTATTTTAATCATTAAAATGAATTTTCAATTGCCCCGGCCTTCAGGCCGGTGACTACAATAAAAGGGTAACAAGCTTTGGCCAAATTGTTTTTTTTGTTTGGCTAAAGCCCATAAATAACCATATTCAACCATCGGCCTGAAGGCCGGGGCAATTCAATAGCAATTAATTTTTTAAAACTGGCAGCACTATCTTACTTGCATTTACTGCATCATGATAAATTCTTATAGTAGCTTTTTGAAAATCATTTTCTGAAGCGCCTGGTATACGCATAAATTTTTGTGGGTTGCGGTCTACCAGCGGAAACCAGCTGCTTTGGATGTGCACCATTATCTTATGTCCTTTTTTGAATACATGCGCCACATCATTCAAATCAAATTTTACATTAGTAATTTTATTGGGTGTAAATGCTTCGGGCTTATCCATACTGTTCCTGAATTTGCCCCGCATTACTTCGGCCCGTACCAAACGCTGGTAACCCGCCATTTGAAAACCCCGGGGTGCATTTTTTATATTCGGTTCATTATCGGGCAATACATCAATCAGCTTTACAATAAAATCGGCATCAGTACCGCTGGTGCTTACCTGCAAATCGGCAATAATTTTTCCAGCTAATGTAATATCATCGGTTAAAACATCTGTTTCAAAAGTTAATACATCGGGCCTTTGTGCAGCAAAGCGCTGGTCTTCGGCCATGTATTCATTATTGCGCCTTCCAAATATGCCATTGGTATAAGGCACTGGTTTTGCCGGGTCACTCAGGTATTCGTCATAATTATTTTTTGTTGCCGGTGCCTGTAAAGAAATGCTGTTATTGCTGTTTAAAAAATAATTAACTGCGGTAACAGTTTGTGGTGGCCAGGCTGCATAATTTTTCCATAGGTTGCTGCCGGTTTCAAAAATGGTTGCTTCTGCTGCACCAAAATTTCCCTTATCTTTTAAATAAAAATTAAAAAAGTTTGCTTCAAGTGTATCCTGAAAAAATTTGCTGGTGTTGCTGCCAAAATCCTGGTAAGTAAATTGTTTCCATTCTTTACTTGCCCAGGCACCATGCGTCCACGGGCCCATTACTAAATAATTTTTATTGGCAGCGCTGCCTTTTTCAATTGCTTTATAGGTTTGCAATGCGCCAAACAAATCTTCTGCATCATACCAACCACCCACTACCATTGTGGGTACGGTTATATTATTTAAATGCTGCCGTATGTTTCTCGCTTTCCAGTAATCGTCGTAGGTGTCGTGCTGCAGGTATTCGTTCCATATATAACTTTTGTTGTTGTAATATTTTGCCGACTGTGTATTTTTTACCGGCCCTAACTTTAAAAAAAACTGGTACACATCTTTAGTATTAAAATTAAAAACATTGCCGCTGTAATTTTTTACCGGCCCGTTTCTGTTAGCACCATAATAATTCATAAAGCTAAAATTATCCAGCAAAAAAAATGCGCCATTGTGGTTAGCATCGTCACCCATAAATTCATCGGTTACCGGTGCCTGCGGGCTAACGGCTTTTATTGCAGGATGTGCGCCCGGCAAACTTGCTGTGGCATAAAATCCCGGGTAAGAAATGCCATACAAACCCACACGGCCATTATTATTTTTTATATTTTTTAATAACCATTCTATCGTATCGTAGGTGTCGCTGCTTTCATCAACTGCAGTTTTATTTTTTTTATTAGCAATGTGGGGTGTTACTTCCAGGTTTACGCCTTCGCTCATGTAGCGGCCCCGTACATCCTGGTTTACAAAAATAAATTGCTCTTTCATTAATGTTTCGTTGGGGCCAATGGCATTAGGATATAAAGTGTCGCCATACGGCCCGGCAGAGTAGGGCGTACGTTCCATTAAAAAAGGATATGCCTTTGTTGCATCTTTAGGGATGTAAATAACCGTATACAATTTTACACCATCTCTCATGGTGATGTAGGTGTCCATCTTTATAAAATTTTCTTTTACAAAATTGGTTTGTGATGTTGCTGCGATATTTACTATTGCAATGCAACAAAAAAATAAAATTATTTTTTTCATTTTAAAACAGGTAAGATGATTTTGGATGGATTGCTTGCATCGTGATAAATTTTTATGTTGGCTTTTTGAAAATCACTGTCATCGCATGTATAAATGTCAGTAAATTTTTGTGGGTTACGGTCGGCCAATGGAAACCAGCTGCTTTGAATTTGTATCATCAGTTGATGCCCTTTTTTAAATGTATGCGCCATATCGGGTAAAGTATATTTTACCTGGGTGATCTTATTGGGTACAAAGGGTTCAGGTTTTTCAAAACTGTTTCTAAATTTGCCCCTAATAATTTCGCCACGAACCAGCATTTGGTAACCGGCCATAGGAGGCCCCATCCTATCCTTCCCCAGGGGGGAAGAGAAAAGCACATTGTCATAAACGAAATCATCTGGAAAAACATCAATCAGTTTTACAACAAAATCGGCATCGGTGGTAGAAATGCTTACCATTAAATCGGCAACTAACGGTCCGGCCAAAGTGATATCTTCATTTAAAATTCCTGTACTAAAAGTTAGTACATCGGGCCTGCGGCTGGCAAAGCGCTGGTCGTCGGTCATGTACTCTCTTGTTCTGCCAGCATGTACATCTTCGGTATAAGGCACCGGGTGTGCAGGGTCGCTGATGTATTCGCTGAAGGCAATGTTTTTAGCTGTACTATTTGTGAAAGATAATTTCCCCGCTGTGCTCAAAAATATATTTTTGTACTCTATATTTTTTGCCGGCCATTCATTAAATCTTCTCCATTCATTTTCTCCGCTAAAAAAAATATTGGCTTCTGCTATATCATGTACCGTGCCTTTTAATTTTAAATAAAAATTAAAAAACGGTATTTCTATATTACGCTGATAAAACTCACTTGTTTTACTGCCAAACCTTACATTGCCCAAATAACTGCCATCACTACGGCCGCCCCAGCCACCATGGAACCATGGCCCCATTACCAAACGGTTATCGGTGTTTTTACTTTTTGCTTCAATAGCTTTATACAATTCCCATGCACCAAAACAATCTTCTGCATCAAACAATCCTCCAACTACAAGCATTGCAGGTTTAATATTAGTAACAAAATTCCTGGGGTTACGTGCCTTCCACCAGTCATCGTAATTGGGATGGTTCATAAGGTCTTTCCAAAAAGCAATACTGTCGCCCATTATTTTTGTAAAATTTTTTAATGCACCTGTCTTTAAATAAAAATCATAATTATCCTGACCGGGAATTTTAAAACCAGGGCTGCCCACCGTGGTAGGTTTTGGCCGTGGCTTACCAAAGCCACTGTAAAAATTAAACGCATCCATTTGCATAAATGCTCCGTTGTGGTGAAAATCATCGCCCATAAACCAATCGGTAACCGGCGCCTGCGGACTAACTGCTTTTAATGCAGGATGATTGCTAAGTGCTGCCATGGTGCTGTAAAATCCCGGGTACGAAATACCAAATACTCCCACACGTTTGTTGTTTCCCGGAACATTGTTGATCATCCAGTCGATGGCATCATAAGTGTCACTGGCTTCATCAAAATCTTTGCCTTTTTTATTGGGGTTAAAGGGGCGAACATCTACAAAATTCCCTTCACTCATCCACCTGCCGCGTACATCCTGTATGGCAATGATGTACCCTTCTTTTAAATAATTTATCCAGTAACTTTCATAAAGGCGGCCATTAAATTTATTTTCGCCATATGGTGCACAGGAGTAAGGCGTGCGGTTAAAAAGTATGGGATGATTTTTTTGAGCAGTATCTTTTGGAATGTATAAGGCAGTAAATAATTTTGTGCCGTCTCTCATGGGTAAAAGGCGTTCAACTTTATAATAATTTTCTCTTACCCAAATGGAATCTTCGTTTTGAGCGTTGAGTTGTACCACCAAAAAGAGCAGGGACGAAAGCAGCAAAAAATATTTTTTCATTTTATAGATTTTTGAGTGTTAAATTTAGCGAAACAAAACTGTTTTACATGACAAATAATGAACAACTGGTTAATAAATTTTATACTGCCTTTAAAAATAAGGATCATGTAACTATGAACAGCTGCTACAGTGATGACATTGTATTTTTTGATCCTGCTTTTGGTTTATTAAAAGGCGATGAAGTAAAAGCAATGTGGGCAATGCTTTGTACAAATGCAAAAGATTTTTCTTTAAATTATAACAATATTATTAATCTTGATGAAGAATACAGCACCTGCGATTGGGTGGCGGAATATACTTTTAGTAAAACCGGCAGGCGGGTAATAAATAAAATAAGGGCTAACATGAAATTTGAAGATGGCAAAATTATTGAACACAGCGATGCCTTTAGTTTACACAAATGGAGTGCGCAGGCATTGGGCTTTAGCGGCTGGTTGCTGGGATGGAATAAGTTTTTTCAAAACAAGATAAAAAATACAGCTAAGAAAAACCTGTTGAAATTTATGCAGCAATAGGTTTAAGGATACATTTTTTTTGCTTCACCCCTATTTAATCATTGATTGTTTTATTTAGCTGCTGCTATTGCATATGCAATAAACAGTTTGTACATTTCTAAATATTCTTCACCAAAACAATCAATCATGAGTAATCTTTTTAACGAACTGAACTGGCTGGCCATACTTGCAGCCGCATTTGCTTATTTTGCCTTAGGTGCATTATGGTATTCAAAAATTTTATTTGTAAAACGCTGGCTCGCCGATTTAAAAATTGATGTAAACAATCCTGATGCCTCAAAAGGTATGGGGCTTATGTTTACCGGTTCTTTTGTATTAATGCTGGTGCAGTGTATTGCCATTGCAATTTTAGCAGAGCGTATCGGCATCCGTGGTTCTGGGTGGATGAGTGGTGTTAAATTAGGTGCTGTAGTAGGTTGTTGTTTTGCAGCAGCTGCTGTTGGTGTAAATTATTTTTACGAAAAAAAACCGTTAAGCTTATTTTTAATTAATGGCGGTTATGCGGTTGTGGGTAATATTATTGCTGGCATTATAATTTGCAGCTGGAGGTAACTGTTTATGGTTTGCAGTTTGTTGTTTAAAAAAATACTTCTCACAACAACAAACTGCAAATCATAAATTATTCTACTGTGCTTATTTTTACTACGTTGGTAGGCAGGTGCAAATCTACAGGAGTACTGCCGGTGTTAACTACAACATCTCCGGGTTTTACAAAACCTCTTTGTTTTAATATTTCAATCTCATCGTGAATAATATCATCCAGGCTTTCTTCTTCGGCATAATAAATTGCCCGTACGCCCCAGCTTAAACTTAACTGGTTGATGAGTGTTTTTTCTTTACTAAAAATATACAAAGGAGATTTTGGCCGGTAACTGCTTAGCATAAAACCGGTGTAGCCACTTTGTGTCATCCCAATTAATGCACTGGCACCTGTATCCTGCGCCAGCTTGCAGGCAGTGTAACAAACTGCATCGCTTAAAAAAGATGGTGAATGTGGCTGCGGTTTTAAAATATCATCCCTGTTATAATCGTAAACAGTTTTTTCTACCTCCAAAATAATTTTACTCATCATTTCCACAACAAGAGTTGGATAATCTCCCATAGCAGTTTCGCCACTAAGCATTACGGCATCAGCCCCTTCTAAAACTGCATTGGCCACATCGGTTACTTCACTGCGGTTGGGTTTAGTACGCTCCATCATACTCTCCATCATTTGCGTGGCCACAATTACAGGCTTGGCCCGGCGCATACATTTTCTAATAATTTCTTTTTGTATAATAGGCACTTGTTCTACCGGAACTTCCACACCCAAATCTCCACGGGCAACCATTATGCCATCACTCTCAACAATAATATCCCGGATATTTTTTAATGCCTCGGGCATTTCAATTTTAGCAATAACTTTTATTTTGCTGTTTCTGGCACTTATTCTTTTTTTCAATTCTGTTATGTCTACCGCTTTTCTTACAAAAGATAAAGCTACCCAGTCTAAATTATTATCAATAATATATTCCAAATCGGCAATATCTTTTTCGGTAAGCGAAGGCATGGTTAATTCGCTGTCGGGCAGGTTAACGCCTTTTTTTGGTAACAGTGTTCCTCCCAAACTAACCCTTATTAAAACCTCTTTATCATTTAAAACTTTTTTAAGTTCCACTTCCATTTTTCCATCATCAAAAAAAATGCGCTCGCCGGGTTTTACATCTTTGGCAAGGTTAGGATAACTTACATAAATTTTATTTTTGGTGCCCACCATTTTTTCGGTGGTTAAAATAATGGTATCGCCTTCTTTTAATTCCAGGCTGCCACCCTCCAGGTCGCCTACACGTAATTTTGGGCCCTGCAAATCGCCCAGTATGGCAATATTGTACGGTTCGGTTTTATTAATTTCACGTATGTACTGGATGATCTGTGTTTTTGCCTCATACGCTCCATGAGAAAAGTTTAACCGGAAAACATTTACACCTGCTTTTACCAATGCCAGTAATTTATCGTAAGTATCGCAGGCAGGGCCAACCGTAGCAACAATTTTTGTTCTTTTTTGAGAATGCTCAATACCTGCCTGCTTATCCATTTGCTTGTACAGGTATTGCGTAAGATTTTTGCTCATGTTATGTTTTATTGATTAAGGATTTTGGAGAAAACTTTTTCATCCCCTGAATATTGTTATATTTTTTCAGCTGTTTAAAAAATATTTTCTTAGTGCAACAAATTTTTTTAGATAGTATGTATTTAAAAAACAGAAAACAGAAAAACTTTCTTAACTCGATAATATTTTTACTACCGTCATCCATTCTTCGCTGATGCGCTGTTTTTTCTTTACGGCTTCGTTAAGCGGCGTGTAATTCATTTTATTATTTACAATGCCCACAAAAACATTATGCCTTCCTTCCATTAAACATTCTACTGCATGATAGCCCATGCGGCTTGCAATTAACCTGTCCATACAACTGGGGCTGCCACCTCTTTGTATATGCCCTAAAATACAAACCCTAACTTCCTGCTGCGGTAAACGTTCTTTAATAACTTTTGCAACCTGGTCGGCACCACCAAACTCTTCACCTTCGGCCACTACAATTAAGTTTACCAGTTTATGGCGGCGTTCTTTTTCTTCCAGTGCTTTAATAATATCATTGATGATGGTTTTTCTTTCGGGTATCAAAATGTTTTCGGCACCGGTGGCAATGCCGCTGTGTAAAGCAATGTACCCGGCATCACGGCCCATTACCTCTATAATAAATAAACGGTCGTGTGCATCTGCAGTATCTCTTATTTTATCAATAGCTTCTACAGCTGTGTTTACCGCTGTATCAAAACCAATGGTAAAATCCGTACCTGCAATATCTTTATCAATAGTGCCGGGTAAGCCTATGCAGGGAATATCGAATTCGTTGCTGAAAATTTGTGCGCCTCTAAAACTGCCATCGCCACCAATTATTACCAGCCCGTCAATGCCATGTTTTTTTAAATTATTATAAGCTGCTTTTCTGCCTTCGGGTGTAAAAAATTCTTTGCAGCGTGAAGTTTTTAAAATGGTACCACCACGCTGAATGATGTTGGCAACACTTTTACTTTCCATTTTAAAAATATCATTTTCCACCATGCCGCTGTAACCCCTCATTATGCCGTAAACTTCCATTCCATGATAAATTCCGGTACGCACTACTGCACGAACGGCAGCATTCATACCCGGACTGTCGCCACCGGAAGTGAGTACTCCAATTTTTGTAACTTTCTTTTCCATCGTTCAAAGATAAGTTAAAGGCAGCGATTTTTTGTGATGGCCGCAGCTGTTAAATACTTGTAAGCCATTTAACAACCACATGTTGAAAGATTATTTAGTGTATATAAAACTGCAAAGGTTTGCGGAGGGTATTAAATTTATTTTAATAATAATTTTATTCATTTTTGTGAAGAAAAAATAATCCCATATCCAGATATTTTTTGCTGTAAGATTTTTTCTGCTGCAGGATGTGGTAATAAAACTGCAGGATTATAAAAAAAAGTAAATCCATAAATACAGTATCTTAGTAAAAATATATTTACATGAGATTATTATTTTTATTTATCACCTTTGCGACGATGAACCAAATTACGGCACAGTTAACGTACCCCAACACAGAAAAAACGGAACAGACTGATCAATATTTTGGCACAACCGTAAGCGATCCGTACCGCTGGCTGGAGGATGATAAAAGCGAAGCCACCAAGGCCTGGGTTACCGAACAAAATAAAGTAACTTTTAGTTACCTTGATAAAATTCCTTACCGCAAAAATTTCAGGGATGCCATTGAAAAAGTTTTTAACTATCCAAAATATTCTGCGCCATTTAGAAAAGGGGAGTGGTTTTATTTTTATAAAAATAACGGGTTACAAAATCAATCGGTATTGTACCGGCAAAAGGGTTTGAATGGCGTGCCGGAGGTGGTGATTGATCCTAATACCTTAAGCAAAGAAGGTACTACAAGAATGCAGGTTTTTAATTTAAGTAAAGATGGCGCTTATGCAGTGGTTGGTTTAAGCGAAGGCGGCAGCGACTGGCAAACTTATTATGTACGTGATATGGCAACAGGAAAAAACCTGGATGATAAAATTGATTGGGTTAAAATAAGTGGTGCTGCCTGGAAAGGCCATGGCTTTTATTACAGCCGTTATCCGGCACCCGAAAAAAATGCCAGTGCATTAAGTGTAAAAAACGAAAACCACCAGGTATGGTTTCATAAAGTGGGCACCGCACAGGCCGATGATAAATTAATTTATGAAGATAAAAATAATTTGCAACGCTTTCATACCGCTTCTACCAGTGAAGATGAAAAGTTTTTATACCTCAACCTCAGCGACAGGGGAAAGGGTTTAGATGGTAACGCTGTTTATGCAATGGACCTTACTGTAACTGCTGCAAAATTTTATCCTGTAGTGGCAGAAATTACCAATGATAATTATGGCATTATTGAAAACACTGCAGATAAATTTTTATTGCAAACCAATGCTGATGCACCCAACAGTAAAGTAATTGCGGTGGATATTAAAAACCCCGATTTAAAAAATGCCATCATCATAATACCTGAGCAAAAAGAGCCTTTGCAAAATGCCAATACCGGTGGCGGCAAATTATTTGTAGATTATTTAAAAGATGTTAGCACCAGAACTTATGTGTACGATTTAAAAGGAAAAAAACTGGGCGAAGTAAAATATCCCTCACTGGGTAACGGCGGTAATTTAAATGGCTACCGCGATGATAAATTTGTATTTTATGTTTTTACTTCATTTACATTTCCTCCAACCATTTATAAATATGATATAGCCAGTGGTAAAAGTTCCATCTTCCGCAAACCCGAAGTGGCTTTTAACCCTGCCGATTACGAAACCAAACAGGTTTTTTATACTTCAAAAGATGGTGCAAAAATTCCCATGTTCATCATTAACAAAAAGGGTTTAAAAAAAGATGGCAGTAACGTAACCCTATTATATGGTTACGGCGGATTTAATATTAATTTAGAACCTGCCTTCAGCGCCACACTGTTACCTTTTTTAAATGCAGGCGGCGTATATGTGCAGGCTAATTTGCGTGGCGGTGGCGAGTATGGCGAGGCATGGCATAAAGCAGGTATGTTGCTGAATAAGCAAAATGTATTTGATGATTTTATTGCTGCAGGCGAATATTTAATTAAAGAAAAATATACCAGTAGCAGCAAGCTGGCCATTCGTGGTGGCAGTAACGGAGGTTTATTGGTAGGTACAGTAATTAATCAACGGCCCGATTTATTTCGTGTGGCCATTCCGCAGGTTGGCGTAATGGATATGCTGCGCTTTCATAAATTTACTATCGGGTGGAACTGGATTGCCGATTATGGCAGCAGCGAAAAAGATGAAGCCAATTTTAAAAATTTGTATGCTTATTCTCCATTACATAATATCAACACTGCGGCAAATTATCCTTCAACTTTAGTAACCACGGCCGATCATGATGACAGGGTAGTGCCGGCACATTCATTTAAATATATTGCTACGCTGCAAGAAAAATACAAAGGCAAAAATCCTGTAATGATAAGAATTGATACCAACAGCGGCCATGGCGCCAGTAACACCAAAAAAAATATTGAAACCACTGCCGATATTTTCTCTTTTATATTTTATGAGATGGGCGTAACACCAAAATTTTAATGAAAGCACAAACTGCATTACATATTACTGTTCCAAAACCCTGTGCACAGGATTGGGCAGCTATGACCAATGCCGGTAGGGGAAAGCATTGTGCCGGGTGTAATAATATAGTGCATGATTTTACGCAGATGACGGACGATGAGCTATTAAATTTTTTTAAATTGCAGCCATCAACGCATTGCGGCCGCTTTCTACAATCGCAATTAGGGCGAAATATTTTACCAGTTGTTGTAAAGAAAAAATTATTTTTAAACAGGTTTAATAAAATTGCAGCAGCATTTTTTGCGGTACTTAGTTTTAAGTCAATGGCATCTAACGCCGGTTTTAAAAACCTAAAACAACAAACTGTATTTAGTCCAAATTTTATAAAGAAAAGTTTAAATGGCTTAGATAAAATAATTATTTCCGGAACAATAAAAGATGCAGCAGGTAAGCCATTAGAAAAAGCAAAAATAATATTCGACACAACTGCAATGGCATTCACTGATAAAGATGGAAATTTTAGTTTTGAATTGGATGGGGCTACTGCAATTACGCACCACCTTTATTTTAGTTATGAAGATTTGATTTCGGTTGTAAGAACTTATCATCCTGCAATGGCATCGGCGAGTTATGATGTGGTGTTGAATAAAAAGGGAGAAGGGTTTCATAAGATGGGAGCACCGTCTGTGACGTCACTCGATTTGCCATCACTTGTTTTCAAATTAAATACCGCAAAATTATATGGTGAGCACAAAAAAATTCTTGCATTTGTAGCTAATGAATTAAAACAAAATCCAACAGTTAATATTGAAATTTGGGCTTACCCTCCAATATGCGGAAAGCAATACATTCAGAGCGACCGGGTAGAAAATGTAAAAAAATATTTAGTGGAGGCGCAGGGTATAAGCAGTGACAGAATTAAAACTAATTGTGAAATAGATGGAGGGGATAAATCAACCATAGATTTCAGAATAGATCAATAAAACTTTACTGCCTCGTATCTTCCCAAACCACTTTAATCAATTTTGCCTCGGTAAAAAAATTGGGATGTTTGCCATCGCCTTTACCTGTCATGCCCCCGGATGGCGCAAATAAATACACACAGTTTTCATCTTTTACTTCACTATACCTGTCGCAACAGCCCGGTGTATAAACATAAACCTTCTTGTCTTGGTAATCGTAAGCTTCAACTTTGGTAAATAAAGCTCCCTTGGTATTTGCCATAGCACTATCAATTAATTGTTGCACACAGGCTGGTGTGGCATTTTTGCCGGATAATTTACTTGTTTTGCCGCAGCTTAAAATGCTGACAGCAAAAAGCAGGATGATTAAATATTTCATGGGGCTTATCAATTTGCTGTAATGATTCAAATACCGTTCCAAATCATTTTACATCCTTTCGGGTACTTGAATGCCCAGTAACCCCATACCACTTTTAATAACATTGGCAGTCATGGCAGCTAAATGCAAACGCAATTGTTTTTTATCTTCCGTTTCTGCATTGGCAATAGAATGTTCATTATAAAACGAGCTGAATACTTTTGCAATATTATAAACATAAATGGCAATGGCAGATGGATTCATTTCATCACATGCCTGCTGAATTATTGTGGGATATTGTTCCAATGCAACTATCAATTCTTTCTCCAACGGTAAAAAAACAGCAGACGACTGACCACCGACCATCGACAACCCACCACTCACTATTGCCGATTCACCATTCACAATTGACGACTTTCTTAAAATAGATTTTATCCTGGCATGGTTAAACTGTATAAACGGCCCGGTAAATCCATGAAAATCTATACTCTCTTCCGGGTTAAAAATCATTTTCTTTTTAGGATCAACCCTTAATAAAAAAAACTTTAATGCACCAAGGCCAATAGTATGATACAATGTTGTTAATTCATCTGCAGTAAAATCTTTTACCTTGCCCAGTTCTTCTGTTTTTTCCTGTGCAACCTTTTTCATTTCATCCACAATATCATCAGCATCCACCACGGTGCCTTCACGGCTTTTCATTTTCCCCGTTGGCAATTCCACCATACCATAACTTAAGTGGTAAATATTTTTTGCGTTGGGTAATTGCAATTTTTCTGCAATTAATTTCAGCACTTTCATGTGGTAATTTTGCTCATCACCAATTACATAAATGCTCTG
>JAYURK010000096.1:0-4840 GCA_043756235.1 Ferruginibacter sp.
GTGCAGATATTTTGCCCATTATGATACATGGCACCAATTACACCCTTACTAAAAAAGATGCACTGCTTAAAAACGGACAGGTAACGTTAAAATATTTACCAAGAATAAAACCGGACGATACAAGCTTTGGAAAAGATTATACCGAAAATGCGAAACTGGTTGGCCGCTATTTCAGGCAGGAGTTTGATGTACTTAAAAAGGAAATTGAGCAGCCAAAATACTTCAGAGAAAAACTAATTTACAATTATATTTATAAAGGCCCTTTTCTGGAGTGGTACATGCGGATAAAAACACGGCTCGAAAATAATTACCAGCTTTTTCATGAGCTGGTTCCCACGCAGGGTAAGATACTCGATATTGGCTGTGGTTACGGGTTTATGAGTTACATGCTTTCTTTTACTTCGGCCCAACGCAATATTACAGGCATAGATTATGATGCTGATAAAATTGATACCGCAAATAATTGTTTCAGCAAAACGGATATGATTAATTTTGTACACAGCGATGTAATGGGGTTTGAATTTGGAAAATACGATGCCATTATTGTGGCAGATATGCTCCATTACCTGCAACCTGCAGAACAGAAGCAGGTTATTGAAAAGTGTATCAGCAATCTCAATGCCGGGGGAATGGTTATAATACGTGATGGAGATTCAGACAAACAAAATCAGCATACAAAAACAAAGTTTACTGAGTTTTTTTCTACAAAAATTTTAAGTTTTAATAAAACAATTGCTACAGGATTAAGTTTTTTATCGGGAAGTATGATCAGAAAAATTGCTGCAGCAAATAATTTATCCTGCAAAGAAATTCCTGATTCAAAACTTACATCTAACACCATATTTGTATTGAAGAGAAATGTTTAAAGATGTTTAAGGTGTTTAAAAAGTTTAAGAAGTCAGGTTAACCTGTTCAAACCTTTTAAACCTTTCAAACGTATTAAACTTTAAAAAACCGGCATTTGGAAAACAACTACGACATAGTAATAATCGGCAGCGGCATGGGCGGATTGATTTGCGCCGATATACTTGGCCGTGAAGGCTACAAAGTTTGTGTGCTTGAAAAAAACAGGCAGGTGGGCGGTAGTTTGCAAACTTATGTAAGGGATAAAGTGATTTTTGATTCGGGCGTGCATTACCTGGGCGGCCTGGGCGAAGGGCAAAATCTTTACCAGGTGTTTAAATACCTGGGCATTATTGATAAGCTGAAGTTGCAGAAAATGGATGAAGATGTTTTTGATAAGATATTAATTGAGGGCGACGATAAAGCTTACGTGTTTGCGCAAGGCTACGAAAATTTTATACAACACCTGCTGAAAGATTTTCCGAACGAAGAAAAGGCATTGCGCCTGTATTGCGATAAGATACAGGAAGTATGCAGCAAATTTCCTTTGTATAATTTAAGAACCGGAGGCAATATTAATGAAAAAAATGAAGTGCTGGGCATTGATACCCGGACATTTATTGAATCACTAACCAGCGATAAAAAATTACGTGCCGTACTGGTCGGCAACAGCATGCTCTATGTTTTGCAATCGGGCAAAACACCTTTTTATGTACATGCCATGATTTTGAATAGTTATATTGAAAGCTCCTGGAAATGTATAGATGGCGGCTCGGACATCGGAAAATTTATGGTTAATAATATCAGGGAACAAGGTGGCGTTATTCATCGCAATACAGAAGTTAAAAAGATTGTGGTGGAAGATGGTAAAGTAAGTCATGTAGAAATTGCAGATGGGTCAAAAATTTATGCAAAACACTTTATCAGCAACATGCATCCGGTACAAACGCTTGATATGACAGATAGTAGTCTTATTAAAAACGCCTATAAACACCGCATAAAAAATCTTGAAAACTCAATAGGCGGCTTTATTATAAATATTGTTTTTGAAAAAGAAGCATATCCCTACATAAAAAATAATTTTTATTATACCAAGGCCGGAGAGGAATGGAATTTGACAGAATACACCGAAGAAAACTGGCCAACCTGTTATGCGGTATTTTTTTCGGCATCATCAAAATCACCTGATTATGCAGAATCAATGACACTGCTGAGTTATATGAAGTTTGATGATGTAAAGCAATGGGCCGGCACGTTCAACACGGTATCAAAAAATGATGACCGCGGACAAGATTACGAAGATTTTAAAAATCTAAAAGCAGAAAAACTATTGGATTGTGTGGAAGAAAAATTTCCGGATTTGCGCAAGGCAATAAAAACGTATTACACAGCAACGCCATTATCGTACCGTGATTATATTGGCACCGGTGATGGATCTATGTACGGTGTTGTTAAAGATTACAGCAATCCGTTAAAAACATTTATATCGCCCCGTACCAAAATACCTAACCTTTATTTAACAGGGCAAAATCTTAATTTGCATGGCATACTAGGTGCCACCATGAGTGGTTTGGTAACCAGTGTTGCCTTTTTAGGAAATGAAGACATTATAGAAAAAATTAGAAATGCTTAACTGGAAAAAAACAGGAAAACGAACATTAAGGGTATTGGGCGTAATTTTTATTTTACTGCTCATTGCTGCAATTTACCTGGTGCAGGTTTCAGACATACAACCGCCAAAGCCGTCAGATATAAGCAGCTTGCAATTGCAGCGAACCGATCATGGTGGTGGATTCTACACAATAAAAAACAACTGGTTTCGCCACAGCAAAACCGGTTTGTATGAGTTGTATGTAGAAGGAGAACCTTTTGAACGTGGCGTTATAAATGGAAAACTTACGGAAGAATTGGTGGTGCGGCAGGAAGATCATTTTGCAGAACAGATAACCAAACTGGTGCCATCTAAATTTAAAAGAAATTTTTTAAAATACCTGATTGGTTTTTTTAACCGCAAGCTTAATCAAAATGTAACCGAAGAATACAAGGAAGAGATTTACGGTGTATCAGAATCTGCATCACCCAAATATCAATACCTTGGTACCAATTACCAGCGCATTTTAAATTACCATGCGGCACACGATATTGGCCATGCAGTGCAAAACCTGGCACTGGTTGGCTGTACTTCTTTTGGTACCTGGGGCAGCATGAGCGCAGACAGCACGATGATCATTGGCCGCAATTTTGATTTTTGGGTAGGCGATAAATTTGCAGAAGATAAAATTGTTGCATTTTTTAACCCAACAAAGGGCCACAAGTTTATGACGGTTACCTGGGGTGGTTTTGTAGGTGCCGTAAGCGGTATGAATGACCAGGGAATATCTGTTACCATCAATGCGGCAAAAACTGCGCTGCCAACAGGTTCGGCAACGCCAGTATCCATTGTTACAAGAGAAATTCTGCAGTATGCAAAAAACATATCCGAAGCAATTGCTATTGCAAAATCGAGAAAGATGTTTGTAGCAGAATCTTTTTTAGTAGCATCGGCGGCAGATAATAAAGCAGTGATCATTGAAAAAACACCCGATGACCTGGATGTGTACGATCCAAAAAAAGAATTCATTGTTTGTACCAATCATTTTCAAAGTAATGGTTTGGGTAAATCAACAATGAATGTTGAGCAGGAAAATGAAAGCGCTTCAACCTACCGCTATAAAAGATTAATGGAATTGCTGAATGCAAACGGAAAGAACACGGTACAAAAAACGGTGAATATTCTGCGTGACCAAAAAGGATTGAATGGCAGTGACATTGGTATGGGCAACGAAAAAGCCATCAACCAGTTAATTGCACACCACTCCATTGTTTTTGAACCAAAAAAATTAATTGTGTGGGTTTCTACATCGCCCTGGCAATTGGGGCAATATGTTGCTTACGATTTAAACAAAGTTTTTGCTTTGCATGGCATGAAGGAAAATAAAGAAATTGCAGACAGCAGTTTAACCATTGCTCCCGATTCTTTCTTATTAACGCCTGCCTATAAAAACTTTGAAACTTTCAGAAACCTAAAACAACAGATAATGGATGGCGGAACTGCAAATACCAATACGTTGGTGAGCAGCAATCCGGAGTTTTACAATGCGTATGTTTTGGCAGGCGATTATCTTTACAAACAAAAAGAATATGCTGCGGCTTTGCAGAATTACAAGCTGGCTTTAACCAAAGTTATTGCTACAAAAAAAGAAGAAGACCATATTAAGGAGCAGATAAAAAAGATTAACAAAAAACTTGCACCATGATATTTGGAATTGGTACAGATTTGATAGAAGTGACACGGGTGGCTGATAAGATGGAAAAGAAACAAGGGTTTAAAGAACTTGTTTTTTCTGCCAATGAAATTATTTATTGCGAAGCAAGAACTTTTAAGTACGAGCATTACGCAGCCCGCTTTGCAGCCAAAGAAGCTTTTTTAAAAGCGCTCGGTACCGGTTGGCGCAGCGGCACGGCATTTAACGAAATTGAAATTTATAATGATGAGGAAGGAAAGCCTGAAATTCGTTTTCATGGCATAACAGCAACTACAGTTACTGAGTTAAAACTTGGGAAAATATTTGTTTCACTCTCTCACCTTAAAACCATGACTTGCGCAATGGTGATTATAGAGTGTTAGCCAAAGATATATGGGTTTTGCCTTCGGCAAAGCGAAATTAGCCACAGAAGCACGGAAACACAGAAACTCAATTTGTATTTCATTCGTGTAAATCTGTGTACTGAGCTTGTCCAAGTATCCGTTGCAAAAAATATTTGCGAAGCAAATAATTAAATCAGGTTTCTGTGCTTCTGCGTCTCTGTGGCAACTTCTATATTCCCGAAGAGAATAAAAAATTTTCTTTTTTGTCCTAATCAATCTTTGTGGCTAAATTCAATTTATAAAAATTGTTTTCAATGAACTATTCACCCGATGCGGCTTTTCAAAGTAAAGAAGAAATACTAATCATGC
>JAYURK010000097.1:0-44124 GCA_043756235.1 Ferruginibacter sp.
ATCATGCTTAGTACTGTTAGCAAAGGCAGCATAAAAGAAGATTTTGATAACGAGTGGACAGAGTTAATTCAAAAACCAAATAATAAAGAACCACAGGATCCCGGAAATATAGTAAAGGAAATAGGCGGCTGGAAAATAAAAACAGGCAGGGGCAAATTTACTTTTAATAAATCTCAGTCCATTGCCGTACTCACTACCATGAGTGGTTATACCCGTTGTGCAAGTATTGTGGCCACCACTAACAGCTTAGACTATATGCCCGCCATAGAACAACTTTTAGCATCAGTTGAAATGAAAAATCTTATAACAGATAACCACGTAAATCTACCTGCCGTACAACCGGTATTACAACCAACCAATCTAGCAACAGTAAACAGCAAGTTCGCTTTTACTACTACCAACTTTGATGATGGCTGGACAAGTAATGTTAAAGAAGATTGGGTAGAAGTGAAAAAAGAAAATATAAAAGTATTGTTGCATTATCCAAAAGAAGGCACCGTATTTCCGGCAGACCCCGAACCCTTAACCAATGCAGCATGGAATATTTTAGTAGCTCCCCGTTATAAAAATTTAAATAATTACCGTACCGCTTATATCACTACCTACAACAGGCCTTACCTGGGCATGGGTTACGCTACAGAAAATGCTACAGAAAAAAATGTTTTCGTTGTACTGTTTCGCCAAAACCAGGTTTGGATAGAGTTTGTGGTACCCGATAAAAACACTTTCATCAGCCAATTTAAATTTGATCCGGAAACCATACAATGGAACAGCGAAACAGATTTAGTAATTCCGCTGGCTAACATGGCTTTGTACAATAAATTTTCTATAGCAGCATCCGACTTTAAAGGAAAATGGACCAGTGATTTTACCGGCATTCAACAACTATATAATGTTTATACCGGGCAATATGCAGGTATGAATATGAACCAGTCTAACGAAGAATTTATTTTTAATGACGACAATACTTACAACTGGAAATTACTCGTGGTTAATGGAATGGTGGGTAATGCAAAGTTTAACCAGGTTAAATCATCAGGTAAAATCACAGTATTCAATAATTGGCAGGTTAAATTTTCTATGATTGAAAACAGGGCAAGAACATATCATGCTTTTTGGTCGTGCATAAAAGGTGCAAGAATATTAAACTTGCTGGATGCAGATCATCCCGGTTCGGGCATTTACCAAAAATATGGTTTAGCCAAATAAATTAACTCACAAAAAAAATATTATGAAAAATGTATTCGGCTTATTGTTATTCTTTTTTATGATGGCATCATTATATGCTCAAAAAAAAATTGTGCCAATCAGCCAATCGGCATTAACCGGTATTAATTTACCTGCCGGAAGTAAACAGGATAACCGGATGTTAAGTATAGCCGCTGCAAAAATGCTGTTGGAAATTGAAAGTAAAAAAGCGAATACATCTTTAACAGCACCGGAAGTACTGCTGCTGCTACCGGCTACTGGCAATGGATATGATGCAGATTCTCTGATACAAAACCTTACGGACCAGGGATGGGAAATTTCAATTGTTGAAGGAGATAATAAGTATGCATGGCTGCAAAAAAACAGTGAACATCTTATTATGTATTTTTCGATGAACGCAAAAGAAACCGGTTTATATTTTGCAAAAGCTGCGGCTGCACCTGTACAAAATATACAGAAAAATAATGCTGAAATAATAGCAACTGCAAATACAGCAAACAAGCAGCATCAGCAAACAGCCGATACCATCATTCAAACTACTGCTCCAGAAATCATTCAACCATCCTCCCCGCCTGTTACCCATGCAGGCTTTGCTTTTAACACCACCAACTTTGATGATGGCTGGACAAGTACCATGCAGGAAGATTGGGTAGAAGTGAAAAAAGAAAATATAAAAGTGTTGATACACTACCCTAATAAAGAGGCAGACGCTTACTCCTCAGATTTAATGCAGGGATTAAAAAATGCATGGGATGTTTTAATAGCGCCCAGGTACAGCAGCGCAAGCAATATGGATTTTAAACCACTGTACAGCTGGCAATCAATTGAATTTGCAGAAGCAGATATGGTTGAAAAAGCAACTGGTAAAACAGTGCATGTAGTGTTTTTTAAAAAACATTTTAATAGTGGTGCCGGCAAATACATAGAATTTATTGCTACAGATAAAAATACATTCGAAAAAGAATTTGGTGGGTACCGCAATGAAGCATTGGCGGATTGTTGGGAAAAAATGGCCACCATGGCTGGTTATAACAAATTTGCTGTAGCCGCTGCTGATCTTTCCGGAAAATGGACAAGCAATTTTACCGGCATGACGCAATATGTAAATGCGAACACCGGTGCGGATGCTGGTGCTAACACCCATGCCTCTAACCAAAATTTTGAATTTGGTGCCGGCAACACTTACAAATGGGATTTAGGTGTGGCCAGCGGATTTGTAGGCAATATAAAATTTCAAAGTGTAAAAGCAGCAGGCAAATTTACAGTGGTAAATAACTGGCAGGTAAAGTTTTCTGATATAGAAGGTAAACCCCGAATATACGATGTACGATTTGTTTGCATTAAAGGTGCAAGGGTTTTATGGATTGGCGAAACTGGTTTTGGTAAAATGGAGTAAAAAAAACAACCGGTAATTTAAAATGATTTTAAATTATTACTATTTGTATAAACTATTGCATTTGCAATGCCACGCCTTTTAAGGCGTGGTAATGCAAATTATAATTGCCGGCTTTAGCCAAATAAATAAAAACAGGTAACACAAATCACTTTTAATAATTATTTTAAAAATAAAACCAATTGCTCATGCGTACAATTATTTTCATTTTATTACTGCTGCCAATTTTTGCTGCAGCACAAAAAACAGATGTATTTATTAAACTTACCGATGCAAGGGGCCAGCAAATAAAAGGCGACGCTGTTTTAAAAGGGTTTGAAAGATGGATAGCTGCAACAAGTATTACCAGTGGTGGAAAAAACAATACACAACTGAGTTTTACCATGGCTGTTAGTGGTGCTTCTGCAGATTTAAAAAAGGCAACGGCAAATGGCGAAGTGCTGATGAGTGGACAGGTTACCGTAACATCACCCAACACATCTTTTGGCGCTCCTGTTATTTCCTATACTATAAAAATGGAAAACGTTTCTGTATCCTCCTGCTTTGAAGCAATGGGATGCAACAGCGCAATGAATACAACTGTTACGCTGCAGGCCACCCGTATTGGGTGGACGTATTATGATCAGTCAAGAACAGGCGCACAAACCGTATCCAGAAAATTTGGTTGGGATAATGCTTCCGGAAAAGAATGGACAAATTTTTAAACATTAATTATTCACTTAACAATTAAATTAACATGAAAAAAGTAATTGCCTTTTTTAGTACCCTGCTAATTTTTGCAGGAGCAAAAGCACAAACTACGCCAACAGTGGTAAAAAAAGAAACCGTAAAGCCCGGCACCATACAACCGGTGGTGATTACAGACTCAGCAAAAAAATTGGCTATGAAAGAAAACAGCAAGCCAATAAAAATTGATCACATAAAGAAAACACCTGCAACATTACCGATGAAAGATAACACCATCAGGATGAAAGAAAATAACGCAACAACCAAACCACATAAAGATTAATTGCTGCTGGGCCTGTTTAATAATAAAAATTATCAGCCTGCTGGCATTCAGGTAAAACAAAGCAGCATACATGGCTGTGGAGTTTTCGCCTGCAAAAAATTTTATGCCCGTCAGGTTATTGAAACAGCCCCGCTAATATTATTGACAGCAGGTGATAAAGCGTTTTTACAAACTACTTCTTTATTTAATTATTATTTTATAATTGATAACGGGGAAACTCCTGCGGCATTGGGGCTTGGCAACAGTTCGCTGTACAATCACTCGTACTATGCCAATGCAGTGTACACGGTTTGTTTAAAAAGCGCCTGCCTCATCATTAAAGCATGCAAATCAATAAAGCCAGGCGAAGAAATTACGCTTAACTATAATGGTACACCAAATGATGCAACGCCTGTTTACTTTATGCCCGAAACATTATGAGTAAAAAGCTGTACATAAAAACAATAAAAGGCAAAGGCCGTGGTGTTTTCTGCAACCAATTTATTGCAAAAGATGAAGTGTTTGAAACGGCACCTGTAATTGTGTTGCCGGCAGAGGATTATAATACTGCAACTGCATCTGCACTGTGTGATTACTTTTTTAATTTTGATAAAGAGCAGGGTACGCTGGCACTGGTGTTAGGCTTTGGTTCTTTATACAACCATGAGGTACATTCAAATGCCGGCTACAATTTAAATAAAGAAACTAAAACAATGCAGTATTATGCCTTGCAAGATATTAAGCCAGGTACAGAAATTTGTATCAATTACGGAGGGGAATATGGAAAAGAATATAAAGAATGGTTTGAGGCAAGAAACATAACGTACAAACAAGCTTAGTGAAAAGTATTTAATTTTTCTACCCTGATTATTAAAAACTCAGCAGGCTTAACATTGGCAATGCCTGCAAGTAAAATCATTTTTTTATTAGCAATATCAGCAGCAGTCATGGTTTCGTTACCCATTGTAATATAATAGGCCTGCTCTTTTTTTATGCCAAATAATTTTTCAGCAATAAAATATTTGCACAATAAATTATCTGCTTCCAGTTTAATTTTTGTCCAGGTGGCCGGGGTATTAGCAAGATGAACATGTGCTGCTACAATTTTATTCAATTCTTTTTCAATGGATGCTGCAACAGAAAGTTTAGTGGCAACCTTACTGCTGTACACATTATTTTTTTGCAACAGTTTTGCAGGCACTGTATCTTTTAGTAAAACCTGTTTTTGCTGTGCCGTAGCTTTTATACTTATAGCTATAAGTAAAATAAATAGTAAATTTTTCACCCTTATTTTTTTTAATGATTATATAAATGTACAAACTGCAGGCAATTACAATCTCCCCTTTTTAAGGGATTGTGCCACTTGCCCCCAAACTTTATTTTTATCTTCTAAAATAAAAAAATGAAAAGCGTTTTTTATTTAATGCTGGTTGTAATGCTGTGTATGTTAGCAGCCTGTAAAACGGTACCGGTAACAGGGCGTAAACAATTGAACCTTGTTCCTAATGCCATGATACAGGCTTTGGCTTTTTCGCAGTACGATTCTGTGGTTAAAGTAAGTAACACCCTTTCGCAATCTGATGAACGGGCAGCAATGGTAACAAGAGCAGGTACAAGAATACAACAAGCTGTTGAAAATTATATGCAGCAAAATAATATGAGTAAAGAAATTAAAAATTTTAAATGGGAGTACAACACCATTAACGAAAATATTATTAATGCCTGGTGCATGCCCGGAGGTAAAGTGGTGGTGTACACCGGACTGTTATCCATTACACAAAATGAAACTGCACTGGCTGTAGTAATGGGCCACGAAATTGCACATGCCATTGCACGGCACGGTAACGAAAGAATGAGTACAGGATTATTAATGAGCGTTGGTGGATTAGTTTTAGAAGAAGCCTTAAAAGAAAAAAAACAGGAAACACAATTACTTTTTTTAGGCTTGTACATGGTGGGCAGTAAACTTGCAGTAGAATTACCCAACAGCCGCATGCAGGAAAGTGAAGCCGATAAATTAGGTTTAATTTTTATGAGCATGGCGGGTTACAATCCTGAAGAGGCCATTCCTTTCTGGCAGCGGATGGCTGCCGAAAACAAAAGCAGTAAACTGCCGCAATTTTTATCAACTCACCCAAGTGATGATACAAGGATAAAAAAATTAACGGCATTAATTCCCGGTATAAAAGCACAATATTATAAACAATAAAATAAAAATGTATGCAAGTAAAAAATTTCCTCTTTGGCAGTATTATGTTTTCTCTTTGCAGTTGCAGCGGCGGCTTTAGCAAAGGTGTAAAAAAAGATTTATCAACTGGTTTAACCAGCTCTTACAACGGCTTTGCTGTAGAAGATATTTATTTAGCAGTTGATGATAATAAATTATCTACCAACAAAATTACATTGGGTAAACAAATAGAACTTATTGCAGATGGTGTAGATTATTACCAGGTAAAAGATGGTAAAGTAAACCCGGGCTGCCGCATTATTTTAACTGATAAAGCCGGCAAAGAAATATTAAACATGCCTGATGCATTTGCAGAACAACCTGCTCTGGATAAAACTAAAGCAGCAGCTTTAAGAGCTATAGTAACTACCGGCAGCCCCATGCAGGTGGGAGAATCGTATCATTTAAACGTACGTTTTTTTGATAAAAATAAAACAGAGAGCGAAATTGTATCGGATGTGGACCTGATAATGAAAGAGTAATTTTTTTGTTGGTAACATTTTTTTAAATGCTACACCAAATTATGTCTTACTGCAAGTTTAATTAAACTTGCAGTATTATTTACTGCAAATTTTGTCAACAAATTTTTTCGGTGGCTGTCCACAGTATGCAGGCTGATAAATAATTTTGTTGCAATTTGAGGATTGGTAAATCCATCTGCAATTAAAAGTAACACTTCCTTTTCCCGGCTGCTCAGTACCGGTATATCAGTCAGTTCCTCTTTATCTTTTGCAGATAAATTTATATCCAAACTCATGTAAAGCTTGCCTTCGTACACAGATAAAATTGCTTCTTCAATTTCTTCTTTGGAGGCGCTTTTTACCAAATACCCGGCTGCACCATTTTGTATCATCTGCGAAATATAGCTCCGTTCTTTAAACGTACTCATGGCTATAATTTTTACAGCCGGGAATTCTTTTTTTATTTTTAATGCCAGCTCTATCCCACTTACCTCCGGCATATTAATATCTGTAATTACCATATCCGGTGCAGCTGCTTTTATTTGCTGCATAGCTTCATAAGCATTGGCAGCGGTGCCTGCAATGTGTACAAATGTTATTTGTGCCAGCATAGCACTCATGCCTTCCAATATCATGGGATGGTCATCTACTATCAATACTTTTATCTTATCCATTATTTTCTATTATACAATCAATATGAACAGAAGTTCCTTTACCGGGTGTTGATTGAATATCTAATTGTCCTTTTAAATAATCTACTCTCGATTGAATATTTTTTAACCCAGTTCCTTTCATCAGCAAAACTTCATCCTTATTAAAACCTTTGCCGTTATCTTCTACAGTAATGGTAAGGTTGTTATCATGCTTCATCACCTGCACCAGAATGGCGGTGGCGTTTGAATGTTTTACTGCATTATTCAAAAGTTCCTGTACAATGCGATACACCACAATTTCCACAGATGATTCCATTCGTTTTTCCAATCCATAAAATTCGCCATTTATTTTAAACGGCTGCGATTGGGATAATCCATCGCAATAATCCTGCAGTGCCTGTTGCAATCCTAATTTCATTAATGCTTCGGGCATCATGTTATGTGCCACCCGCCGCATTTCGCTGATAGATTCATCTAATTTGCCGAGTGCATTGTTAAAGGTGCGGCCATGTTCTTCTGATAAAATTAAATTTCCTTTCATAGCGCCTAATTGAAGTTTAACGCCACTAAGCATTCCGCCAAGGCCATCGTGCAGATCTTTAGCCATGCGGCTGCGTTCATCTTCCTGGCCTTTTAAAAGTGATTGTGTGGCGGATAATAATTTTTCTTTTTCCAGTTCGGCAATTTTTCGCTCCTGTAATTTTCTTTTTTGAGCATAGGTACGATAGGTAAGTAGGGAAATTAACAATAAAGCAATAGTGCTGCCGATTAAAATATAGTTGAGGGTATTTTTTTGTACAATAGTTGCCTGTTGTATAATCAATTGCTTTTCTTTTTTTTCTGTATCAAATTTTTTATCAAGTACCTGAACATTTTTTTGCATTTGTTCATTAAAATATTTCTCAGCAAATTCAATACTTAACCGGTTGTAATAATCGTAGTTTTTTAAATCGCCTTTAACCAGTGCCAGTTCAGATAAAATATCAGCAAATAAATGTGACGGCTCTGCAAAATTTCTTTGTTGAGCCATCGCAAAACCTGTAGTTGCCAATTCTCTACTCTTTGTATAATCTTTATTAAAAAAAGCATTCAATGCCAAACCATACATATTATTTACCATACTCAGGCTATCGCCCAGTTTTTCTGACAAACGTAAACCCTCAGTACAATAATAGTTAAGGCTGTCGTACTTACCCTGCTTTATCAATACATTTCCCATATTGCCTGTAAGAGTAGATATGATGTAATCATAATTCTCTTTTTTGCCAATCAACAGCGATTCATTCATTACAACAATAGCCGAATCATATTTTCTAAGTTCGGTATAAACACTTCCTAAATTAGATAACACGCTGGCAACTGTATACCTATTATCTGCTTTTCGGGCAATGTCTAACGCTTTTTTATGATATTCTAGTGCTTTGTCATATTGTTTTGTTCCCCGATAAATAATGCCAATGTTGTCATAGGTTGTGCTTAACATGGCATCATTGTTTGTTTTTTTGGAATAGTCGATTGAAGGCAACAGGTATTTCAATGCATTTTCATAATCATTCAGGTAAGAATATGACACGGAAAGATTTTGTTGCATGGAAACAATGTAGCGTTCTTCCTTGCCAAAATCAATAGCCAACTGCAATCCTTGCCGGTTAAGTAAAAGTGACGAGTCGAACCTTGACTGCATATTCATTATGGCTGTATAATTAGAGTAGTACTTAAGCAAACCCAAAGTATAATTTAATTTTTCGCTCAATAGTTTTGCCTGCACATAATAATTTTTTGCTTCTTCTAAATTATTGTTCTCCACATATTGTCCGGTTGTAATTAATGTAAGCACCTTATTAGTATCTTCTTTAGCTGCAGACAATACGTTTAACAAACTATCTTTTGTTGCGTCTTTTTGTGCATACAAAGCTTGCATAGGCAGCAGTAGCAATAAAAAAAGTAATCGGTTCATTAGTTGCAATACTTTTCTTTAAAGTTTTTTATTATCCATTTTCTTCTGTGATAGAATCAATATGTATTGATGTTCCTTTTCCGGGAGTAGATTGTAAATCCAGTTGCCCTTTCAGGTAATCTACTCTTGATTTTACATTTGCCAAACCTGCGCCTTTTGTAAAATCTGTAGTTGCAGTGTCAAACCCTTTACCATTATCTTCAACAGTAATGGAAAGATTGTTATCCTGCCGCATTACCTGTGCCAATATAGTAGTAGCATCGGAATGTTTTACAGCGTTGTTCAGTAACTCCTGTACAATCCGGTACACTACAATCTCCACAGATGATTCCAGTCTTTTTTCCAGACCGTAAAACTCGCCGGTAATTTTAAAGGGTTGCGATGCAGATAATCCATCGCAATAATCCTGCAATGCCTGTTGCAATCCCAGTTTCATTAGTGCTTCGGGCATCATATTGTGTGCCACCCGCCGCATTTCGCTGATAGATTCATCTAATTTGCCGAGCGCATTGTTAAAGGTGCGGCCATGCTCTTCTGATAAAATTAAATTTCCTTTCATAGCTCCTAATTGAAGTTTAACGCCACTGAGCATTCCGCCAAGGCCATCGTGCAAATCTTTAGCAAGCCTGTTCCGTTCTTCTTCCTGGCCTTTTAAAATTGATTTTGTGGCTAATAATAATTTTTCTTTTTCCAGTTCGGCAATTTTTTGCTCCTGTAGTTTTCTTTTTTGCGTATAGGTACGATAAGTAAGTAATGAAATTAACAACAAAGCAACAGCGCTGCCGATTAAAATATAGTTAAGGGTATTTTTTTTATTGATGGTTGCCTGCTGTATGATCAATTGCTGTTCTTTTTTTTCTGTATCAAATTTTTTATCCAGTAACTGCACATTTTTTTGCATTTTATCGTTAAAAAATTTTTCAGCTAATTCAATACTTAACCGGTTGTAATAATCGTATTTTTTTATATCGCCTTTTACCAATGCCAGTTCAGATAAAATATCAGCAAATAATTGTGATGGTTCTGCAAAATTTCTTTGTTGTGCCATGGCAAAACCTGCAGTTGCCAATTCCCCGCTCTTTATAAAATCATTCTTAAAAAAAGCATAGAGTGCCAATCCGTAAATATTATTTACCATGCTAAGGCTATCACCCAATTTTTCTGAAAGTCGTAATCCTTCTGCACAGTAATAGTTTAAGCTGTCATACTTGCCTTGCTTAATTAAAAGTGCGCCTATATTGCTTGTAACATTTGATTCTATGTTATCATAGTTTTCTTTTTTAGCAATCAGCAGGGATTCCTGCATCACAGTGAGTGCCGTATCATATTTTTTTAAACTGGTATAAGCATTACCCAGGTTAGTCAGCACATTGGCAATATCATAACTGTTACCCGACTTCCTGGCAATTGCCAAAGCTTTATTATGATATTCGAGTGCTTTATCATACTGTTTTGTTTCCCTGTATATCACGCCAAGGTTATCATAAATCAGGCTTAAACGGGCATCATTATTTATTTTTTCAAAATAAGCTATGGATGGCATTAGATATTGTAAGGCACTTTCATAATCCTGCAAATAAGAATAGGTGGCAGAAAGATTTTGTTGGGCAATTATGATGCGTTCTTCATTTCCAAACTTGTTTGCCAGTTGCAATGCTTCTTGAGTGAGTACAAGAGACGAATCAAACCTGGCCTGTATATTAAGAACTGCTGAGTAGTTGGCATAATATTTTAAAATGCCTATTGTATAATTCAGTTTTTCGCTCAATTTTTTTACCTGCAAATAATAATGCTTTGCTTCTTCTAAATTATTGTACTCCACATATTGCCCGGTTGTAATGAATGTAAACACCTTATTGGTATCCTCTTTTGCAACAGACAACACATTCAACAAACTGTCTTTTGTTGTATCATTTTGTGCATACAATGAATGTACTGCTGTAATTAAGTATAAAATTAATATCCACTTCATTTTTTTCCTGAGCCTGATTATTAATATTAAAAATAGAACATCATCCTGCACATTTCCAACTTTTTATCAAAAATCCCCTGTTCAGGGGATAATAAAAACAGGTGTTCGGGGGATTGCTTTCATTTTTATTTTATTGAATTTTTGTGTTCAGTTAAATCAACAGTTATGAATAAAAATATATCTCTTTTATCGCTGGCAATTATTTTCTCCTGTCAACTGCTTACTGCCCAAAATTTTATCACCCAATGGAACCTTGCGACATCAGGTTCTGGTGCTACACAGCTATCTATTAGAACTACAACAAGCGGCACAGTAAGTTATAGCTGGCAACAAATTCCATCCGGTGCATCAGGCAGCGGCTCCTGGAGTGGTACGCCACTCACCATAACAGGTTTACCGGCTGGGGCTACCATCCGTTTACAAATAGCCCCAGCCAATTTTCAAAGAATTTTTATGAATTATGACCCAGATTGCCCCCGGCTTACGCAGGTAGAACAATGGGGCAGCACAGCCTGGACGAGTATGGCAAATGCATTTCAGGGTTGTACTAATCTGCAGGTAACTGCCACCGATGTACCTGTTTTATCGGGTGTTAATAGTTTGCAACAAATGTTCGAGGGATGTACCAACCTGAATTCGCCAGCTAATATCAATACCTGGAATATAGGTGCTGTTACCAATTTGTCCTACATGTTTGCATTTACAAGCGCCTTTAACCAAAATATTAGTTCCTGGAATACCGCTGCGGTTACCACTCTGCAAGGCATGTTTTTTCAAGCAAGCGCCTTTAACCAAAATATCGGATCCTGGAATACCGCCGCGGTTACCAATATGTACCTGATGTTTTACAGGGCAAGTGCCTTTAACCAAAACATTGGCTCCTGGAATACGGCGGCAGTTACTACCATGGAATCTATGTTTAATGGGGCGAGTTCGTTTAACCAAAATATTGGTTCATGGAATACCACGGCCGTTACTAATATGGCATTTATGTTTAATCAAGCAAGTATTTTTAACCAAAACCTCGGCTTGTGGAATACGGCTTCTGTTACCAATATGTCATCTATGTTTCTTCAAGCAAGTGTTTTTAATAATGGTGGAAATAATTCTATCAACAATTGGAATACGGGGGCTGTAACCGATATGGCATTTATGTTTTCTATGGCAAGTTCCTTTAACCAAAATATCGGTGGGTGGAATACGGCTGCCGTTACCAATATGTCGGCAATGTTTTCCGAATCAAGCACCTTTAATCAAAATATCGGGGGGTGGAATACGGCAGCCGTTACTACTATGTCAGGAATGTTTTTCGGAGCAAGCAGTTTTAATAATGGCGGAAGTAATTCTATCAACAACTGGAATACGGTTTCGGTTACAGATATGTCATCTATGTTTAGTCAAGCAAGCGCCTTTAATCAAAATATCGGGGCATGGAATACGGCTGCTGTAACTGATATGCAACAAATGTTTCAACTAGCATCTGCATTTAGTCAAAACATCGCTTTATGGAATACGGCCAATGTTAATAATATGCGGCTTATGTTTAATTCAGCAGGTGCCTTTAACCAAAACATCGGAGCATGGAATACGGCTGCTGTAAATGATATGGTCGGGATGTTTTCCGGAACAAGTGCTTTTAACCAAAACATCGGTACCTGGACTTTAAACCCGGTAGTTGACTTAAGCAATATGCTTGACAACAGCGGTATAGATTGTAATAATTATTCTGCAACATTAATAGGTTGGAGTGATAATCCAGCTACGCCTAATGGCAGAAACTTAGGTGCGACCGGTCTTCAATACGGCACCAATGCTGCCGCAGCAAGAACTAATTTAACAGGAGTAAAGGGATGGACAATTACAGGCGATGCAGCATCTGGCTTTTCTTGTGTGCCGATCAATAGCAATGATTTTGTTACTGTTTGGAATCTTAGCGAGGTACCTGCGCCCAATACTCAAATAACTTTTGGCGTAGCCACCAGTGGAACAGTAAACTACACCTGGCAAACTATACCTGCTGCTGCTAGCGGTTCAGGAACTTTTACTGGGTCAACAGCAACCATTACAGGATTACCAGCATTTGCAATCATTCGCCTATCCATTCAACCCACCAACTTTCAAAGAATCATTATCGACCAGGGAATAGACCGTGGCGGACTAACCCTTGTAGAAAACTGGGGCACCACGGCCTGGACAAGTATGCAAACTGCATTTAGGGGTTGTTATAATATGCAGGTAACTGCCACCGATGTACCCAATTTATCAAATGTCAATGAATTGATTCAAATGTTTGCCGGGTGTACCAATTTGAATTCGCCAACTAATATCAATACGTGGAATACATCTGCTGTTACGGAAATGCGAAATATGTTTGATTTTGCAAGTGCTTTTAATCAAAATATCGGGTCGTGGAATACGGCTGCCGTTACCAATATGTCTGGGATGTTTAACGGAGCAAGTTCTTTTAACCAACATATCGGCTCATGGAATACCGCTGCTGTTTCCCTTATGGCAAATATGTTTAATGGAGCAAGTGCCTTTAACCAAAACATCGGATTATGGAACACGGTTGTGGTTGATAACATGGCATCTATGTTTGCCGGAGCAAGTTCCTTTAATCAAAATATTGGTTCATGGAATACTGCTGCAGTTTTTTTTATGAATGATATGTTTTCGGGCGCAAGTGCCTTTAATCAAAACATCGGCTCATGGACTTTAAACTCCTCAGTTAACATGGCCAATATGCTTGACAATAGCGGAATGAATTGTAATAATTATTCTGCTTCATTGATAGGTTGGGCTGCTAATCCTGCTACACCTAGTGGCAGAAACTTAGGAGCAATTGGAAGGCAATACGGCACCAATGCCGTGGCAGCAAGAACTAATTTGACGGGAGCAAAGGGATGGACAATTACAGGCGATGCAGCATCTGGCTCTTCTTGTAGTGTCATACTCCCCGTTACCTGGATCTATGTAAACGGCCAACTACAAAACAATACTGCATTAATTAAATGGGCCACCGCATCAGAAAGTAATACCCAAAAATTTGAAATTGAACACAGCAGTAATGGAATCAGTTATACAAAAATTGGCACTGTTGCAGCAGCCGGTTACAGCAGTATAACAAAACACTACGAGTTTTTACACAACGTTCCCGCTATTGGTAAAAACTATTACCGCATTAAACAAATTGATTTGGATGGAAGGTTTACTTATTCTTCAATAATAGTATTGCAAAATAAAGATTCAAAAACAAACATCATCATAGCACCAAACCCTGTTTTAAACGAAGCCACAATATTGTTTAACGAAACAGGAAATAAAACCCTTCAGTTACTCACAGCCGCCGGCCACATTGTTTATACTGAAAAAATAAACGGAACAAACAACAGGTATACCATTAATATGAGCAGGCTGTCAAGCGGAGTTTACCTGTTACGTTTATATACTGCAAATGGTATTGAATTACGTAAAATTATTAAACAATAAAATGTTTACTATGCCTGCCTTATTAACGAAAATAATTTCTATCCCTGTTGTAAATGGCATCATCATCATAGATGCGACGCATATCATCCGCATACAGGCCAGCAGCAACTACTGCCGTATTTATTGCAGTGATGAACGATACCCTATTACTGTTGCCAGAGTATTGCAGTGGTTTCAAAACAACCTGCCGCCGCAGGACTTTATAAGAACGCATCGAACCCACCTGGTAAATAAAAAATTTATAGAAAAGAAAACAATCAACCAGCTGCTGTTACAAAACGGAGAAATCGTTTCTATCAGCAAGCGAAGAAGAAATGAAGTTAAAAATATTGCTTAATCATTTTTAAAAAAGAGTATGAAAAAATTAATTCTTGTTTTATCCATTCTTGCAACAGTAAAACTGCAGGCACAAAATGTGGGTATAGGCACCACAACCCCTGCAGCCCGGTTGCATGTGACTGATAGTGCTGTCCTATTTTCCGGGCCTGCAGGCATACCTCCTCTCACTACCATTAACCCTCCTGCACAAGGGGCAGGTACCAGAATGTTTTGGTTTCCCTCCCGTGGAGCATTCAGGAGCGGCTATGTAGATGGATTACAATGGGACAGAGACAGTATTGGCCCATTATCTTTTGCAGCCGGGTATAATACAAAAGCTAAAGGGGTTTTTTCTACCAGTATTGGACGATCAACCACAGCCAGCAACGCCATTGCTACCAGCATGGGGTTTGGTACCAATGCCAGTGGTGAAGTATCTACCAGTATGGGCAATAGTTCCGCTGCCAGTGGATTTGTAGCTACCAGTATGGGAATTAGTACCCTGGCCAGCGGAGATTACTCAACTGCTATGGGGCAAAGTAACTACGCTTTAGGAATAGCAAGTACCGCCACAGGTGGAAGTACCTCTGCAAATGGAAGTTATTCTTTCAGTGCCGGAGAACAAACCTTTGCCAAAGCAAGAGGAAGTTTTACTGCCGGCCTCTGGAATGATAATGCTGATAATCCCGATGCAAATAGCACAGCATTCACTGACAGGGTTTTTCAAATAGGCAATGGCACCAGCGGTACAAGGGGTAATGCATTAACTGTGTTGCGTAATGGCTTTATTGGAATAGGCACCACGCAGCCAAATGCTCAGCTACAATTTGCCAATAATCTGGATTATAGAAAAATGGTTATACACGAAAGGGCTAATAACAGTAACCAGTATGTTGGATTGGGATTTATATCGAATGAATTTGTTTATCAAACTTCTGCCACTGCCGAAGACCATGTATTTTATACCGCTACAGGGCCCGCTGGTTCCAGACAACTGATGCGTATTAATGGCAACGGAAATGTAGGCATAGGTACTGGTGACGCCGAATACCGGCTGGATGTAAATGGGCGTATGCGTATACGCAGCGGCGGCGATATAATCAACTCTGCCGGTATCTGGTTAAATAATACGGCTAACAATGCAAGCCCTGCATTTATTGGTATGGAAAGCGACGACGGTGTTGGCTTTTATGGAAATACCACACCTAATGGCTGGGGGCTGGTAATGAAAATTGGTACGGGCAATGTGGGTATTGGCACCAGCAGCCCTGCTGCAAAACTTCATGTAATGAGCAGCATACTGGCAACAGGAACCATTACACCCTCTGACAGCCGGTACAAAAAAAATATTAAACCCATTGGCAATGCGCTTGGTAAACTGCAATTGCTTAACGGCGTTACATACACTATGAACAGCGATGCATTTCCACAATGGCAATTTGATGAAAATATGCAATACGGTTTAATTGCACAGAATGTAGAAAAAGTATTTCCTGAAATGGTGAAAACGATTGATTCCAACGGATACAAGGGAGTGGATTATATAAAACTGATACCAGTATTAATTGAAAGTATTAAAGAACAGCAGCAGCAGATTGAAATATTAAAAACAGAAAATAAAGAGATAAAACAACTGCTTAGCAAAAGCAGGCTTTAAAAATAACAGGCAACATATGAAAAAAATAGTAAGCCTGCTGTTTATATTAAGCAGCATTATAAACGTAGTACAGGCACAGCAAAAAAATAATTTCGATATTTTTTCTTACAAAATCCCCGCAGGTTTTACCGTAAAAGAAAATACCACCAAACTGTTTTTGAACAAAACGGAAGGTAAAAATTACTGCCAGTTATTTTTATACCCTGCGGTAACCGGCGAAAAAGATGCAGAAAAAGATTTTATAAAAAACTGGGATTTTTTTGCCCGAAACCCATCGCAAAAGGTTGGCAACCCCGAAACAAAAGAAAAAGATACACTCAATGGATGGCAAACAATATTTGGTGCAGCAAAAGGAATTTACAATAAACAAATGTTTACCATTACTCTTTCTACGTTTACCAAAGACAGTATTACCTATTACATCGCTGCAGTTTTTACCGATAAAAAATTTATACCAATAGCACAGGAATTTATTGCCAGTGTGGTGCCAGATGAAAAAAAATTTGTACGCACAGAAACAAAAGCACCTATACAGGAACTAAGTACCGGAAACATTCAACCTGTGGGTAATAGTGGCATCACAAAATTCAACACAACTTTTGATGATGGCTGGTATGCCACAGTAATGCCAGACTATGTGCAGGTGACAAAAGCCGGCACCGAAGTGCGGTTGCATTATATTGATAAGGCACTGGATGATGCTGCACCCAACACAATTGAGTCGCAGGAATATTACTGGAGTAAATATGTGGCACCCTATTTTAATATCAGCAATCCGCAAAAATGGAGTGGTATAGAATATCCTGTTATTTATTTTATGGAGGCCGAAGCAGTTGACAAAAAAACGGGCAGGCAGTGTTATGTGGCCATCAAAGTGGTGTATGGCGGCGGCGCAAGACCTATTGTGGTTATTGCCACTGGCCGTGAGCGTTACTGGCAGCAGTTTCCTCATCCGAATGATGTTAATAAAATGCTTAACTACAATAAGTTCGCCGTAACAGCCGCAGATATTATTGGCACATGGAAAGGCGGCGGCGGCGGTGGTGTGGAATATTACAATGTATATACCGGACATTATGCAGGCATGAGTTCGGTTTCTTCATCCGATGAATTTAGTTTTAATACTGCTGGCAATTACAACAGCAAGTTCCGTTCTGCTGTCACCAACAACGGTGCCACTCAATTTGGCTCGCAGGATTTTACCGGAAAATTTTCTGTAACCGACTGGAGCATCACCGCCAGCAACCGGTATGGAGGAAAGACCACAACATTCAATGCACAATTCACTGCCGTAAAAAACGGCTGCCTGTTGTTTATGTCAGACAGTGAATATACATCTATGAGTTATACTCTATTTAAAACAAAATAAAAATATAAAAATTATGAAACAAGTAATGATATGCGTGGCTTTACTCCTCACAATTCAAAAAAGCTTTTCGCAAGAAAGACCTTATGTTCAGTTTAATTATACAATTCCTGATTCGTACGAAACCGCCTATGAAGCAGATCGGATACTGGTGTACAACCAGGAAAGAAAGATTTGCGTTATCATATATTCCCCTTACAAAGCAGGCAGTAATATTGCCGAAAATTTTGTGCAGCTATGGAATACGCCTCAAAAAAATATAGAGGGATATTTTGCAGGGGAAATGAATAGAAGAAATATTACCAAGGTAAACGGATATCAAATGATTAGCGGAGAGTTTGAAGGGGAATCGAACGGCCAGCTATTAAAAAAAACACTTCAACTGTACTATGATGGAAATAATTGTAATGCCATAATTGCATTTGCTGATAGGGAAACAAACGAGCAGCTACAATCATTCTGGAAAAGTCTGCAAATTATTCCAAAGGAAATACCAGTTTCCCCGCTGAAAAGTTTAAATAATTGGCACGATGCCTTGCGCAGGCACGATGCCTCCATCATGTCCATACAAACCTATCAATTACAAGCGGCCATCAACTTTTCCAGTTTGATAAGAATTCCAAACCTTACCATTTACCGGTAAAGCTTTTTGAAACATGCCAACTATTCATTCTGCTTAAACCCTCATTATGAAACAGATTATAAATGTCATTGCTGTTTGTGTATTATTCTTTTGCAATTCAGTATCAGCACAAAAACCAATTGATGAAGAGAAAGTAAAAAAAGCAGTTATACTCATGCAAAAAATGATGAGTGATCCCGGCCAGATGCAAAACGTAATGACCGAACTACAGGCATTAAAATTAACCAGTGCTGAAAACAAGGAAGCAAAAAACAGAATGCAGCAACAGGCTGTTGCCGATGCAGGAAAGTTAAAAGAGCAGGTAATGAACACAGGCGCCATTACTGAAAAACAAATTACAGCGTTTAAAGAAAATAAAGACCGCATTGTACCGGTTAGGGATGATGCCAGAATTAATGCAGTATTAAAAAGAAACTTAACCGATGCGGAAATAAAAAATTATTGTAAGGCAGTTTTTGATGCAGTTAAAAAAGTAATGAGTCCTGTAGCTGTATCACAAGCAGAAATAATTTACTCAAAGCTAAAAGCAAGGCATTCGTCAACGTTAGCAATGGGTAATGGTGCTATCAGTTGCTATTTGTATAACCTCACCCAGCAAAGTATTTACATCATGGGCAAAGTGTGCAGCGAAGATGCAGGTGATGCCAATAACCTGAATAACTACGCAGCGCTGCTAACCAATCATGGTGTGGAGCAAGGTTCTATTCCCATTTTAAATTATCTCAACCGCAAGTTTGCTAAAAGTCCTGTGGTATTGAGTAATCTTTCTTTAGCCTGGCTGGGCTTGGGCGATTTTAAAACAGCCGAAAAATATGCAGATAGCTGCATTCGCTTTTTTCCGGGTAATGCGGCACAAGCACATTATGCAAAAGCAATTGTAAAAGAAAGTGAAGGCAACCGGGAAGGGGCAATTGAAGAATTGAAACAAAGCATAGGAGAAGTTTACAGCGCAGAGAAAGAAGCACTGTTGAAAAAAATGGGTGGCAAACTAAAAGCGGCCGACCATAAGAAAAAAATACCTGCTGATGCGTTGGGGTTATCAAGGTTTAATTTTCCAATACTCCCAAGAACTTACGAGGCCGCCATCAATTCAAAATTAGAATGGGAAATTTTTTATAAAAATATAGAGAGTAACATTAAGGAACTCGAAATAAAAACCGAACGGCTTAAAAAAGAGTTTGATGCAAAAACAACTGCAGATGCAAAAGCAGCCATTGATTTTGCAAAACAAAAAAAAGGCAGCAGCTATGCGTTTGCAGCCAATAATAACAGCAACCAAAGCTGGAATAATTTTTATCAACTACTTGAAGAAGAGTTTGTAAAAAAAGAAGAGGCTTTTATGAAAGAAGCCAGGCAGTTAACTGAAAGCAACAGTAAAATGCTGGATGAACTGGATACAATTGTAAAAGTGCATTTAGCAAAACGATTCGAACAGGATGCGCTGGGGAAAAAGTTTACAGATGCAGAAGCTTGCAATGCGTACAAGGAAGCGTATGACAACTATATGCAACCGGCCAACACAATGTTTGAAAAATTTTATTCGGCCTATATAGATCATAAACGAAAAATGACCAATGAACTGCTGTATGCAGGCAAGCAATTTATGGATAAAGCATACTATGAATACTATGCAAGCAGTTCAAAGCTTCAATTTTTATATGTACTGCAATCGGTGAGTTATGAAATGCCGAGCTATGCACTTGGGCTTCCTTATGCACAGGCCTGCATTAATGTAAAAACAAATTCATTTAGCAATAAGGGTTTGGCAAAATGGGAAGATGTGCATTGCCAACCGGATTGGAATGTAAATTTGGGCGCCGCCGGTCTTGCGACCCATTGTAATAAAATAACACTAACTGCAGATATACTTATTGGAGAAGCTTCTTACAGTGCAGATGTGGTAACCGGCGAATGGACCAATTTTACACTGGAGATTGGGGGTGAAATAGGAAGTAAGAAAGTGAGTGCTGTTGAAGTGAGTGCAGGCGGCAAAGCCTTTATTGAAATTGACAGACGGGGCATATCCGACTTTGGTGTAAAAGCAAGTGCAGGAGTAAGCGCAGGTGCAACTAATGCAGAGCTAGAAGGTAAATTATCGCTTATGTCGGGCAAAGCTTCGTTTGAAACAAAGGGGGGAACGGCATTAGATAAAGTGGTGGTGATTTTTAAATAATTTTTTTATGAAAAATAAAATTGTATGCCTTCTGTTTGCTGCAACTTGTTTTGCATTTTTGGCAAATGCACAAATTAATTGTAACACACTTGATATAAATAAAGTAGCCGGCAACTTTGTATGGGATAAAAAAGGCGGTGGCAGCAAAATAATTGCAGGTACACAATGGCAGTATTGCGACCCCATAAGAAAAGAAATGAAACGTATAATGCCAGTGGCTTTAGATGGCTTGCACGCTACCAACAGTATTGCTTTTACAGAGGACAAAGCTTTTTGGTATACCAATAGCCCCGCCGCTTATGAGGGCTATTTAATGTTGAAAAAATTTGAATGCCTGAAGGGGTATAATATTTTACAACCCGAAGGAGAAACAGGCTGCTGGGTATATTTTTCAGTAAATCAAATTGATGGAAAAAAATTTCCGCTACCCGAACAAGGTACTGAGTTAACGTTTAACCAATCAAGAATAAGGGTTACCAATATAGAAGTACAAACCGATGCCGCAGGTAATAAAATAATTTACAGCAATTACAAACCAGAAGTATCTCAAAAACATTGCTACTTTTTTTCTGCAAGAAAAGGTTTGCCGTGGAGAAAATTAAGTAATAAAGAATTATTTACTTCTTATAAACTTTACCACGAAAAAAGATTGACTGAACAAATAGCAAGGCATGAAAAAATTGTAGCGGCTTATGAAAAAACTTACAACAGTCTTAGTGCAGCAGAAAAACAAAAAGGGGATTACAGAACACAGCAATTTCAAACAGGCGCAGCATATTTAAAAAACCTGAAACTGGAAAAAGAAAAAATACTTTCTTGGTATAATGCTGCATTAAAGCAGGCAAATACTAATGAACCGGCATCTGTTACAAAAGTAAACTCCTATAATTTTATTCCGGAAGAATTAGAAGCAAGGGATGGTAATGGCTATAACGTATGGGTTGACAACCTTGATTTTTTTGATAAAACAAAACCTAAAGACGAACCACAATGTATAGCATTGTATATGCGAAGACAGGATGGAGACCTGCCTAAAAAGAATTTTATGGATTTGTTTTACAGCCAGTTTAACCTGGATGTATTGGCAAAAATGGTGGGAGAGCCTGCAAAAAAAATCGATGGTATCAATACCATTAACGCATCACTGGGCGAAGTAAAAGCCAGCAGCAAAACAAATCAATCGGTAATTAGCAGTTACACTTATATTTTTGAAAACAGCACTTTAAATAAATTTCCTGCAGCATGGAATGGAATGAAAAATATTACAGTACAGCAGTACGAAAATAAAAACTGGCTGGCACTTACTAAAGATGGTTACTGGTATCCGCCGCAAAACAACAAAGAGATCAGCAACAACTTTAATCTTTCATTTGATATAAGCTGGAATAAAGACATTGCTTACAATAGCGGATTGTTTACCGTAAGCTTTTCAGAAATCCCCTATGATAATGCAGGTGAAAGATACAAGATGGATGATAACCAAAATGAGTATTGGAGTTTTTACGATAGTTATGTAGGCAAGTTTAACCGGGTGATGATTTGGTTTGATCCTTACGCAAACAGCGGCGGTATGCTTACGGTTTACTCTTACGATAAAAATGAAACCATTGCTGTAAACAAGCGTATAACATTGCCTGATTTCTATCTCACAAAAAATAGTCACAATATAAAAATTCAGCGAAAAGGGAATTCATTGCTGGTTTTTATCAACAATAAAAAGGAGGCAGAAATTGAAAATGTATTTCTTCCAACTGTAAAATATAACCTCTACAGCTTCAGCCGGTATAAAGGAAACAATAGTGATAATAAAAATGATGTGTTTTACTTAACCAATATTAAAAGTGAGTATGAATAATAAAATATACAAACGGCTACTTATTTTACCCGTATTGCTATCCGTAATAGGCTACTCATTTTCAATTACACAAAACAGTTTTACAACTACTACTGTTTTTGCTGACAGTCTTCCCATTATAGATTATGCCCCCCTTGTTAAACGTGGCTGGGTGGGCCAGTATGTTTATCGCCTCAATTATAAAGGCAAGGGAAATATGCCGGCACCTTTCAGGTACGATGTAAGTTACAACAGGGTACACACAGGTTTTGTAGAGTTAAGCAGAGAAATAAATGCTGCCATCAGGGTAAATCAAGCCGATAAAAATAATGCTACCCGATGGGAATCATGGATAGCCGAAGGAAAAAAACCAAGCTGGAATAATGTACATGATTCCATCCAACAGGTAACCGTTATTACATCAGATAAATGCTGCCGCACTCCGCATAATCATCAACTGATTGTAACAACCGGCAGCAATGAAGCATATACCAAAGGCGAAACCTATTTTGCAGACCTGCAGATAGACCGGCAAACAGGTACCTGGATTTTATCTGTACCTAAAACAATGTTTAAAGCAGACTTGTGGGAACAATGGAAGGTGGTTGGTAAAAAACTAAATAATTATATAAGAGAAAAAGAAGAAAATATGAAAGGAAAGAATATGAAGTTGCAAGATGTAGGCGACGACTTGCAAGGAATGAAAACATGGGATACCATCACAGGAATTATAAAACCCGGGCAGCGGGAAATTATTTTACGGCGTTCCATTCCACTTGCGTATTCACATTATTTATGGCATACCGATAATGGAAAGGAAGTATTAATAACACCGGTTGCAAAAGGCAGTATGGAGTTTACACTTACGTTAAAAAGGGTAGGTGACTAATAGTTAGTTCAAATACCATGATGCACTATTTATAAGATGATTTCAAATAAATTTTAAGATACTTAATTAATTAAACGTACAACGATGCAGGTAAAAGTAATTTTGATCAGTTTCTTTTGTGTGTTTTATTTTTTGGGTACAGCACAAAATAAAATTTCCGGAAGATGGGTGGGCACTTATGGCAACAATGAAAAAGATGCTCCTTATTATTTTTCATTTGAATTTTTGCCCGAAGGAAAAATGAATGTGGTAAACCAGAATAATAAAATCCTGGCGCAGGGTACATTTTCAATAAAAGAAGATGCTATTAAAATAGTGTACAAATACAGCAATGATATATTTCAATATGCATGCAACGGTAATTTAAACAGCACATCCAATAATTTAAGCGGAACATGGCAGCGTTTAGCAGATGCCGGCAGCAATAATAAATTTTCACAAATGGGTAAATGGACTATGAAAAAAACGGCTACAAACGAAGGCCCTGCTAAAAAGGGTGATTCACTTTTTGTTGTAAAGCTGGGTACAAAAAAAGATATTGTACCCATCATCAAAAAAGTATATGACCTCAGTAACATAAAAATCTGTACGGATTTTTCTCCTGCAAACAGCCTTCCCTTACCGCCCCGTGTACCCTCAAATTACCTTACACAGTACAAAATAAATGCGGATGGATCTGTTTCAGATGTAGCTATTATACGTCAGTCGCTTGCTACCTACACAGATAAAATGTGGGAGCCGGGCGAAACAATCGCCGTGAGTTTTGATATCATTGGTGGAAGTTTATACCTAATTGACCTGGTAAAACAATTTGCCAAAGAATGGGAAATGTATTCGAATATAAAAATTGAATTTGTTCCAAATTTGACAGATGGTAAAATAAGGGTTGGATTTAAAGAAGGTGCAGGCTCCTATTCAATGATTGGTCGTGATGCATTACTTGCCCCCGTTTCACAAAACACGATGAATTTTGGGTGGCTTACCACTGTGAACGACAATTTTGCAAGGCAGGTGATACTGCATGAATTCGGTCATGCATTAGGGTTCCTGCATGAACACCAAACACTTGGTACTGCAATTCCATGGGACAACGAAAAAGTATATGCGTTTTATGCTGAGCCGCCCAATAGTTGGTCAAGAGAAAAAGTAGATCAAAATATTTTTTCAAAATATTCCTATACCTCTACCAACTATTCTTCTTTCGACCAACAATCGATTATGCTATATCCTGTTCCAAAAGAATTAACAACCACAGGCGACAGCATTCCGTGGAATATGCAACTCTCGGCAACAGATAAACAGTATGCTGCGTTATTCTATCCCTTTCCTACCCCGCCGCCAACTGCAACAGGTATTTTAAAAACAGGAGATGACTGCGACGAGATTGCATTTACTGTAGAATTTGATGCTGTAGCAAGAGATAAAATTGAGATTAACTTTAAGTTGGGAGAAATGAATGGCAAAAAAGTAGCCTGGTGGAAACAGATAGGCATACCACAAAATGGATATCCTGATGGTATTATGTGGCTGCAGAATCATTCTCTGATACCGGCAGAAAATATTACTTCCAAACAAGTATTGGTAGATGTTGAATCATTAAATAAAAACAGCAGTATCAGTTTTTTTAAAGCCAAAGTATTAGGAGCTCATACTCCTTTATCTTATAAATGGAATATTATGCAGGCATTAAAAGGTGGTTGCAGGGTTACACTCATTTGGCAGAAGGATAGATGTTTGTGAATGATGCGGCACTTAAAAAATGTAAAATCATAATAATATCTTTTTTGCTGTTAAGTATGTAAAATGCTTTTATTTCTTTGCAATATCTTCGCAGAAATGATAGAAGTTAAATTAAAACAAACCGAAAATAAGGCAACCACATTTAATATTACCCTTGTGCCATTGCGTATTGTTTTTATGGGCACACCCGAATTTGCGGTGGCCTCGCTTGATGCATTGGTAAAAGCAGGTTGCAATATTGTGGGCGTAATTACAGCACCAGATAAACCGGGCGGAAGAGGCATGCAATTGCAGCAAAGTGCGGTAAAAAAATATGCAGTAGAAAATAATTTGAATATTCTGCAGCCGGAAAAATTAAAGAACCCCGACTTTTTAAACCAGTTAAAATTATTAAAAGCAGATCTACAAATTGTAGTAGCCTTCCGCATGCTGCCGGAGGTTGTTTGGAACATGCCGTCCATGGGCACCATAAATTTACATGGCAGTTTATTACCGCAATACCGTGGTGCAGCACCAATAAACTGGGCGGTAATTAATGGAGAAAAAGAAACGGGTGTTACTACATTTAAACTGCAGCATCAAATTGATACCGGCAATATTTTATTGCAGCAAAGTTTTGCCATTGGCGAAAATGATACCGCTGGTGATGTGCATGATACAATGAAAGAAATTGGCGCACAGCTTTTAGTAAAAACTGTTAAAGGATTAGTTGCGGGTACTTTAATAGAAACACCTCAATCGGCAATGGTGAAGGGTGAAGGGTCAATAGAAAAGCCCGGAAAATCAGAGAGCAATTCACCATTCACCATTGACGACTCAGCATTCCCCATTCACTCTTCGCCTAAACATGCACCAAAAATTTTTACCGAAACCTGCAAAATAGATTTTACTAAAAAAGTGGCCGATGTACATAATTTAATTCGGGGCCTCTCTCCTTTTCCAGGGGCATTTACCATGCTAAATGATAAAGTGCTAAAAATTTATAAAGCTGCAGTTATGCGTCAAGACGGTTTACCGCCGTCAGACGCATTATACGAAACCGACGGCAAAACATTTTTAAAATTTGCCTGCGCCGATGGGTGTATTGATGTAAAAGAATTGCAATTAGAAGGAAAGAAAAAAATGACCGTGGAAGAATTTTTGAGAGGCTACCGGTTTTAATATTAAGGGATTACCGTTCTGCAAACGTTTGCTGCCCGTTGAGTAATTATAAAAAATAAAATTTGATTGCAACCATTATTTTAATTACACTATCTATGTGAGATAAGGTAATTTTGCCCGGGCAACACCTATTATTCCTGTCCAATTTTTAAACTATGAAATTCCTCCTCTCCCTTCAGGGTAAAATATTAGGCTTATTCATAAGTCTTATAATAATATTTGCCGGCTCTCTTTATTTTATTTTTCCCCGGCTGGGTATTAAGTTATTGGAAACACATGTTGTATTATTTGTGTTTGCAGCACTTGCATTGATAACACTTGTAGCTTTATTAATATTTTTTTTAACCGAAAGGCATTATAAAAAATTAAAAATTGAAAAGCAAAAAACCAACACCATCATTAACCGGTATGATGCAATAAATATTGCTACAAACGATGCCATTTGGGACCATGACCTGGTAACGGGTAAAACTTTTTATAACCAACGGGTACTTCAAATTTTTGGATATTCAAAGCAAGACCTTTCTAATAATCAAAAATGGTGGATGGATAATATTCATCCCGACGATATAGAAAGAGTACAGCAAAAAATAAACGAAGTATTACAAAACGATCAATCGCTGTGGCAGGATGAATACCGCTTCAGGTGCAAAGATGAAACTTATAAAATTGTAGCAGACAGGAGTTTTATTGTAAGAAATAAAGAAGGCAAACCGATAAGGCTTATTGGAGCAATGAACGATAAAACCGGGGAAAGAGTGCTGCAACAAAAAATGATGCAGGAAAAATTAGATTATAAAAATAATTTAGGCAGAGCCATAATACAGGCTCATGAAGACGAAAGAAAAAAAATAAGAGAACAGTTGCACGAAGATGTAAACCAAGTATTAGCCTCTGTTAAAATGCATATGAATTCTTTGATCATCCGGCCAGGCGAAAATACAACACAGATTAACCAAAGCCTGCTTAACCTGGAAGATGCTATAAAAAAAATTAAAAAAATATCCAATTATCTTGCCCCTTCGGCTATGGAATATTTTGGTTTGTTACCTGCTGTTACCGACTTGGTGCTGGATATGCAAAAAAGAAACCCCTTAACCACTATTCATTTTTACGCAGGTTTGTTTGATGAATCGAAAGTAGATGCTGCATTAAAAAATTTAATCTACCGGTCTGTACAGGATAGCTTTAGTTGCATTTTTCAGCAAAAAAATATAACCGTGGTATGGGTTAACTTACAAAATACCAATAACAACATTTGCCTTTTAATAAAATTTGACGGTGCTATAACCAACCCGCAATTAAGAGACCTGCACCTTAAAGAATTAAAAAACAAATTGGAATTGTATAATGGCCGCCTGAATATATGCCTGCAGGAAGACCAATATAACCTGATGGAAATTTATTTATAAAAATTATTTTTTTTATGCAATAACAAATAAGACGGTGCTTCTGTGGAGCACCGCCTTATTAAATAAATTTTTTTACTTTATTTTATTTTCAATTTTTCCAGCAGGTTTTTACCCAATGCAGCTTTTGGCACTACCAAACTGATAGTATTAATGCCAAAATATGCTTCCGATACATTTATATATCCGTGGTGTGGCCCTACATCGCCCCACGAATTTTTTACTACAAAAAATGTATTGCCTGCTTTTGATTTTGCCAACCCGGTAATGTGCATTAAATGATCATCCTGTGTGGTTAAATTTTCAAATAAAGTTTGGCGTCTTTCTGCCGTGGCTTTGCCTTCTTTTACTTCGCCGGTTATTAAATCATTTTTACTTTTTAATCCTCCGGGTATATTCCCAAAATCAACCGCCGATCCTAATTTTTGCATAAAGCCATCGTTACTTACATCAGCATCCCACAATACCGAATAGCCTTTGTTAAGTGCATCTTTGGTTAACTGCAGCATCTCTGCAAGCGGCAGGTTGTAATACATGCCATTACTAAAATTATCAGGCACCTCTAACACAAAAGGCTCGTAAAAATTATGATGTGTAAACGAGGTGATGTTAACATATTCCCCGGGGTTAAATTTTAAAAACTCTTCAGCAAAAGTTTTAGGTGTATATACTTTGCCATTGTAATTAAATGACTCGGGCGCAGCCCCCAATTCTGCATCCAAAATATTTTTATACCCTTTCATCCAATTTTCCGGAACGGGTTTTATTTTAATAATGCTGTCTAAATAAACCTGCAGTGCAGCAATTAATTTTACATGGTTATGTTGAGATGTGCCCGCCTTTAAACCGCTGTATATTGCCTCGGGCACAGCACCATATTTTGCAGTGGTCTGTATTACATCATGGCCCAGCCCGCCCTCGCTGAATTGAGTATGCCCCTGGCGCAATATATAATTTTTTGCTTTTTCTAAATAGGTGCTGCGTACGGTAAACATTTCGCTAAGGTCTATTTCGCCGGAGTTATTTTTAAGAAACTGGCTTTCTAAAAGCGAAATGGTGGAAAAACTCCAGCAGGTGTTTGTAATAGCCTGATTTTTTACTTCTGTAGCCGTCACCGATTTTTCAATAATAAAATCTGCTGACAGGTTTTTATTTTCGCCTTCTTTAGTAGGTTTACCATTAGGCTCTTTGGCTTTTGTAGTTTTTGGGTTAGCAATTTCAGCATCGGTTTGTGCCACGCCATTTACATAAAATAACACAGCAAGCGCAAAAAGAAAAACAGTCTTCATAAATTTTATTTTGAATAATTAATGGAGCAATCAAATTTATTTTCTGCGGCGCCCAGGGCATCGGCGGCAGCGTTACTTAACCTTACCAAAAGGCCATTGTTTTGTTTTATATCCGGTATAAGGTCCAGCACTTTTGCATACACCGATCTGCCGGTGGCACTGTTGGTTATTTTTAAAATAGTGCCCGGTGCTGCAGTATTGTGCAGGCAATAATATTTTCCATCCTGCCAGCCGCTGGTACTTTTAAACACACCACCTTCGCCGGTTTCAAAAGCCGATGTTTTTTCTTTTGCCTGCAGCTCAAAATCTTTTTTAAAAACGCCGCCATTAAAGTTGGCAGCTCTGCCAGGTGCAGTAACAACAGGTTCTACCTTTTTTACAGGTGGAGGCGTGGGTTGTACCGGCTCTACTTTTTCTTCTTTTATTTCTTTTTGCGGTGGCGTATTTACAATTACCGTTTTGGGTTGAGCAACTGCAGCCGTACCGGAATAGCCTACAATTAACCTAGTGCCCTCACTTAAGGCATCGCCGGTTAAATTATTCCACTTTCTTATATCGGCAATGGGCACTTTGTTATGCATCATGCTTATTGAATACAAGGTTTCTTTTTTAGCCACTGTATGATAAACCGGTTTAGCATTTTTTGTTGTTACCACTATATTTTTTAATGGTGGTTCAGCTTTTACCGGTGCATCAATTTTACCGGATACTTCCGGGCTGGGCGCAACACCCGTTTCGGTTTTTGCTGGTATTTTTAAAACTTGCCCAAGCGTTAAACCCTTTGTATAATCCAGCTGATTGTATTCGGCCAATTCTCTTCCATTAATATTATACAGGCGGCCAATACTGGTAAGACTTTCTTTTGGGCCTACAGTATGCTTTAAAATTTTTTGTGCCGTGGCAAACAAGGGCAACAAAAACAGCAGGCAAAATAATTTTTTCATTTGTAAAATATTGTGCTGCAAATATGCAAAAATTAGTTGGTTTACGGGCCTATTTAGTTGTTAAGAATAAGCCACACACTGGCGGGCTCTTTTACATTTTATGCTAATGCCATAAAATCAAGTTTTATTTATTAAGTATTCTCCACTCCTTAGGATAATAATTATTAATACGATTGGGTAAAATTTTTATCCAGCCCAGTGGCAAATTCCGGTGGGTTATTAAAGCCCAACCTTTTAATGGGGTATCAATTGTAATTTCGTTCCGCCGCAGGTATTGCAATGCAGTTGGCAAATCCACTTCAATTGCAGCAATATCATTTTTTAAAATTGTACTTAAGGCCAGCTCGTGATGGGGGATTAATTCATCACGGATAACCGCTCCCAATTTTACACCTGCTTTTTTTATGTATAAAGAAGACTGTAATACTAACAGGTCGTTTTGTAAATGCACAGGCATGGCAATTACTTCGTTGTTTTGTTTAATAAAAAAAAATTGACCGGGATTGTTTAACCACCTGCTTACCGTGTCGGCTTCGCTTGCAGTAACTTTCTCAACTACCGGTTTATTTTTTTTTACTGGTTGGTCCTCACCAGTGCTGTTTATTTTTTTAAAAGCTGCAATAAAAAAACCTTCGCCTTTTACTTTATCCGGAAAAAATCGGTAGCCGTGTGCCTGATGCTTTTCACTGGTAGTAGCAGTAATGTTCCAGCCGGGGTTAGTTTGTAAGGGTAATGATTGTACTTTAAACGCTTCCACCAACCAATCTGCAATTGCCTCATCTTCTGCTTCGGAATAAGAGCAGGTGGCATAGATAAGCACCCCGTTTTCTTTTAAAGCTGTGAATACATCTGCTAAAATTCTTTGCTGCCGCTGGCTGCAAAGCTGTACATTATTTAAACTCCATTCCGCTATTGCTGCTGCATCTTTTCTAAATAAGCCGCTGCCACTGCAGGGTGCATCAATTACAATTACATCAAAGTAGTTGGGCAGTTTTGCAAAATCTTTAGCATCGTTATTTGTAACTATTACATTAGCAGCACCCCACTTGGTAATATTTTCGGTTAACACCGTTACCCTGGTTTTTATTACTTCATTACTTACCAGTAAACTTTGCTGGTTAATTAAAGATTGAATTAATGTAGATTTTCCACCGGGTGCTGCACAGAGGTCTAATATTTTTACTGGCGCCAGCAGATCAACCGTTTGTTGTAATGCCTGCTCTACAAACATACTGCTGGCTTCCTGTACATAATAAGCACCGGCATGAAAAAGCGGATCTGCGGTAAACGAAGGCCGTTCCGGTAAATAATATCCGCAGGATGACCAGGGAATTTTAGATTGTGGAATTTCTATTGCTGCTTTTTTAGCTGCATTAAAACGCACAGATGTTACCTGCTCACCCGATTGATGTACTTGTATAAAAGCAGCTTCATCAAAGCCCTTTACATTTTTTATTGAATTTAAAAATACATCGGGTAATTGCAACATTGAATATTTATATCAACAAATGGATAACGTGAAAAAAAGTTTAAGCATCTATACTGTCGTACACCACCACCTTTTCCCAAAGCGGCGAACATTCTTTTACAAAATCTAAATGAATGGGATCTATTTGGTATTGTTCCTGGTCACTTGCTTTATCAAATGTAAGTAACCACGATACTGCATACGACGTATCTATCACACTTCTTTCGGTACCGGCAGGCACACCAATATGAAAAGATGCGATGGAGCTTACAGCTGTAAGCTTTTGCAACCCTGCTATCAACAATTTTTTACTTTCTGCGTTACCGGGCTCTTTTAACCAAAAAAAAACGTGGTGTACAAATACATTTTGCATAACGGTTTATTTTAAATGTAAAACTATTGAAAAATGATTTATAAGAAAAAAGCAGGCGAACATTAATTACGGATGCGCAATAATTGTTTTATGGCTGCCAGGTGTGAAAATAAAACCAATGGCACTATTACAGCCGGTAATAAATTAAAAGGAAAATATAAAATAGCAATATTGGGTTGCTCAAAAGCAAATTGCTGCAAAACAGTAGGTGCTGAAAGCACTGCATTAATTACGATGTTAAGCAACAGCGCCAGGCAAATAAAATTCCAAAGCAAAATAATTTTTTTACTAAGAATATTTTTTAGGAAGCCGAAATAAAAAATTAATGGCGCAGTTATTCCTGCTGCAATATCAAAATTTCTTCCTTCAAAAGTCATCAATTGTGGCAGGGCTTTATGTATAAATAATGCATATAAAACTAATTCAACAGGTATTCTTACTATATGCAGTATGGTTAAAAATTTCAGGTTTAATCCATCAATAAATTTTTTGCCATTATTACTTAAAAAAATTGCTGCAATAAATAAAAGAGGTGGAACAGCTAAAAATATAAGCCTGGGCGGAAAAATATCAGTGTTGATATAAAACCCCGATAACCCTGCAATTGTTTGCACTGTTACCCATGCCAGTACAATTAGTAAAACGGTTTTTGAAAAGTTTGCAGCCCGGTAAAATAATACAATCGTTAAAAGCACTGTAATTGTAAAGATGATGCTGATATAAGCGGGGAAATTATTCATGAGCTAATCTACAAAATATCTGATGCAATTAAACCCCCTTACATAAAACGACAAAAAAAACCGGCAGAAAAACTGCCGGCAATGTAAAACCATTATAACCATAAAAATTTTAGAATCCTAACCCTACGGCAAATCCTTTTGCAAGGCCCGGAAAATCTGCCACCGAAGTAGCAACACCAGTGCGGATGTTTACCGAATAAATTTTTGTAGTGGTGCCCACCGTAAATAAACCGTATGCCATATTACTGCTGCCCCCAATATCAAAACCATTATCTGTTTCTACATTAATATTTAAATTACCCACTTCTACCAAAGTACCATTGTTGGGTGGATTTTGAATGTACAATTTATCAGTAGTAACATCAACTACAAATAAAGTTGTAGCTGTTGTGCCTGCAAAATTATTTGTGTACGCAGCTGCAGATGCTGCTGGTGTACCAGGGTTTAAAGCACCATCAACTGCTGCTATTAAACCAGTGTTAGGATCTAACCTTAAGTTTTGACCGGTATTACTGATCACTCTTATGCGATCTACCAGCGGGTTAAAATCAAACCCAAAAGAAGTACCGGCTAATGCTGTGGTAAATGGTACAGTACCTACAGCTGTTGCTGCGCCGCTGCTCATATTAATAGTGTATAACCTGCTGGTGCTGCCCAAAGCATACAACTGCCCGGTTGCTGGCCGCATATCAATACCCAAAATATTTTCGCCGGCCTGTAAACCAGTAATTGCTTTTGATACAGGAGTTGCCGGTGCTGTTAAATTAAAAATTAAAAGATTGTTGGTACTACTTACACTGTAAGCAACAGGCATTGTAGGTATAGCAATTCCAATTACCGGTGTGGCAAATTGTCCAAGACTTACTGCATTTCCATTAGCGGTATCAATTTGATACAGGTTGCTTACACCATTTACATTTAAGGCCGCAAGTGCTACTTTATTATCAGGAGAAATATCAAAGTCGCCGCTACCCGTTCCTGAAACACCAAAAAAACCTTTTTCGGTAACGGTACCATTGTTAGGAGGATCTTGCTTAAATAATCTTTGCCCGTCGGTAACAAATAAAACTGTAGAAGCTGCGCCTGCAACACTGTTGGTATAAGCTGCGCCATTTAATTGGGCAACCGGGTTAATGGCTCCGTCAGTTGCGGCAACCGTTCCGGTTTCGGGGTTCAAACGAAGGTTTTGGCCGGCGTTGGTTACCAATCTTATCCTGTCTACAGTAGGGTTAAAATCAAACCCGGCTACTGCACCATTTATTGCGGGTGTAAATGCTGTTGCACTTACTGCTCTTGCTGCGCCGGTTTCCGGATTAATAACATACAACCTGCTGCTGCTGCCAAGTCCGAACAACTGGCCGGTAGCAGGTCTGAAATCTATAGCCAATATACTTTCGCTGGCCTGTAAACCTGTTACAGTAAACTGGGCAACTACGGTTTGCGTTGCATTAGCATTATATTTTATTAACTGGTTTGATGCTGAAATACCAAAAAATACAATATTAGGTTTAACCACAGTAACAGGTGGAGGCAAAATAACGCCATCATCTGTACTGCAACTACTAAAAATGATTGCTGCGGCAGTTAAAAAGGGTAAAAATTTTGTGCGGATAACATTTCTCATGTTGTTGTTTTTTAAGTTTTAAAAAAACTTACGAATAAAAGGTTTAATAGGATTTTAAAAACATGCATTCTTTAATTTTAGTCGGCTTTAGTACACCACCTTGTTGCAGCTACACACTTGCATTGTTGAGATAAAAAGGGTATTTTACTAACAAATTTCAATTCTTATATACTGCCATACCGCACTTTATTTAAGCCTTATTCTTTAACATTAAAACAATTTAAAATGAAGCAATTGAAATTTTTTGCTGCAATTACCCTTGCCGTTAGTTTGGCATTTTCTCTTTTTTCTTGCGATAATTCAACCGAAGAAAAAGACACGGCAGTTACTGCAACTACCGACACCTCCTCCACCACAAAAATGAACCCGCCACCAGCAATGCCGGAAAAACCTGGTAACTTTTTATTGATAAGGCATAAGGTGGCCAACTATGCCAAATGGAAAATGGCATACGATACGCATGACTCGATACGCCTGGCCAATGGACTTACCAATTTTGTATTAGGGAGGGGAATGGGAGCGGATTCCAACACGGTATTAGTAGCATTAAAAATGGCCGATGTTACTAAAGCCAAAGCAATGGCCGCTTCGCCAGAATTAAAAGCCCGTATGCAAAAAGGTGGTGTTTTGGGTGTACCCAATTTTAATTTTGTAGAAACTGTAGCGCTTGATAATGCTACCAATGCCGCAACCAGCAGAGTAGTAATGACGCACAAAGTAAAAGACTGGGATGCCTGGAAAAAAGAATTTGACAGCCATAAACAGGTACGAATGGATGCAGGCTTGTTAGACAGAGCCGTGGGGCACAGCGTGGATGATACACGTATGGTTACGCTTGTTTTTGCTGTTACCGATATGGAAAAAGCTAAAACTTTTATGGCATCTAAAGATTTAAAAGATAAGATGACCGCCGCAGGAGTAGAAGGCCCGCCTGCAACATTTTTTTATAATGTAGCTAAGGCGTATTAATGATTTTATTTTAAGATGGCAGCCACGGGTGGCTGCCATCTTAAAATTTTAAATAAATATTTTATTTTATCGTGCAATTACAAACCTGGTGTTCAATGTTTGATTATCCAGTATTACCTGCACATTATATATACCTTTTACCAGCTTAGGCAAGCCAGCAGCCGTAACGTTTAAAACATTATCTCCCTTAACTACTGAATTTTTTTGCTGGTAAATAAGTTGTCCTGAATTATTACTTATTTTTAGCTGCATACTGCCCGCTGCAACGGCACTGATGCGTATGTTTACATCATCAATAACAGGATTATTTAAAACTGCAACTGTGTTTTTCACATCAGCATTTCTTTTTACAACTGCAATAGCACTGTATTTATAATCGCCATCGTTGCTTATTTCTTTAAGCCTGTAATAAGTAACTGCAGCAGTAAGTGTTTTGTTATCGGTAAAACTATATTGCTTTTTAATAGATGAATTGCCAGCTCCTGCTATTTTGCCAATGGTTTGATAAACATTTCCATTATCGCTTCTTTCAACTTCAAAAAATGCATTATTGGTTTCTGTTGCTGTGGTCCAGTTAAGCACTGCAGTATTATTTTGTTTTACGGCGGTAAAATTACTTAAACTAACGGCCAGCACTGCACTGCCTAAACCTGCAGTACCGCAAAATGTGTAGGTGCCGGTTCTTGCAGCATTATTACCAAACCCATACACCCTGAAATGATATTGTTGATTAATGACAAGGCCGGTAAGCACCAGGGTTTCTGTAGCATTGGTACCTGCCAGCGAGCTGCAACCAATTTGCGTTAATCCAGGGCAAGCCGAACCCGAAAATGCCTGTATGTCTGCATTAAAAGATGCACTCGGGTTTACGCTAATAGTTGCTGTAGGTGCAATAGCAAAAAATTTAAACCACACATCACTTGCCGGTGCGCTGGAACCTCCTGTTACAGAACAGGTAGGTGAAGGCGCACAGGGATCAAGCGCTGTTGTTGGCTCAAAAGCAGCCTGGTTAGAAAATGAAGTGCCGCCAGCACCAGCGCATCCACTTATCCAAGCCTGGTCAAAAGTTACTGCATTGGAAAATAGTGTGCCACCACCCAGTATTTGTGCCGAACCAAAAAAAAATGCATTAATGAATATAATGAGCGTAAAGGTTTTTCGTAACATTGTACAAGTGTTTTTCGCTGGTAAAAGTAATCTATATTAAAACAAATCAGGTTTAATGATTCGTTATGTTTTTAATAAGATTAGTTATCCACAACAAACGATTGTAATTTATTTTTTATACTCCGTACTGTTTATTTGAAAGCATTTGTGCATTGAGTGCAGCAATATTTTTTTTCAGCTCCAAAATTTCATTCTTATAATCCAAATTTTTTTCTTCCAGATCCTCAATTTTTTTAGCTAACTCATACAACTTATATTTTCTTGCAGCCAGTAAAATAAATACGAATATTATTAAAACAGGTATACAGGCAGCAAGAAAAATGGTGTCGGACATATGTTATAATTTAGTCAACAAATTTATTTTATTAAGAAATGGCAAAGAATTGAATTCCGATGAACGCAGAAAAAACATCGCCGTAACGCTCAGCGGTAACTTTATACTTTTATAAAATGATGCGATACGTTTACAGCTTTTGGAACACATTTTGTTTACTGCATTTTATAAAATTCAGGTTATGCTAAATAAAACCCGCCTTGGCTCAATATTAATTTTACTACTTTACTCAACAGCTTGTAACAACAGTAAAAAAACTATCAACGATGCTGCAGACAGTGATAAACTATACCAGCATCAATGGGTATTTACCGAGGTACAAGGAACTGTAGTGCCATTACAATCACAGGCCAATATTATTTTTGCCGCCAATGCTGACAGACGTGTAAACGGTAACACTGGTTGCAACAACATGAGCGGAAATTTTGAAATAAGTGGCGGGAACAGTATAAAATTTTCCCCATTGGGGGTAACTAAAATGGCTTGCGCAGATAATAGCCTGAATAATTTGGAGACAAAAATACTGGAGGTGATGCATACTACAGAAACCTGGCGTATAACCGGTGATGAATTATTTTTTAGTAATGGCACTACTGTAACTGCAAAATTGAAAGGTGTAAAACCTTTAAGCGACAGTGTAAAAAATATTAACGGCACCTGGGAATTAATTTATGTTGCAGAAGTAAAGGACCCTTTTGAAAAATTATTTCCTGCTAAAAAGCCCACAGTAATTTTTAATTTACCCAACCCCGAAATAAGTGGCTTTGGCGGCTGCAATGGGTACAGCAGCCTTGTAAAAATTGATGGAAACAATATAAATTTTGGCGATCCGCTATCTACCATGATGGCTTGCGAAGGTGGCGGCGAACCTTATTTTTTTAGTACCCTTAAAAAAATAACTTCTTATAAAATTGTAAATGGTAATACGCTGGTGCTGCTTATGGGCACGGCAGAACTTTTGCGGTTTACAAAAAAATAATTTTAAAACCATTTATTATTCTTTCTGTCCCAGGTGGTAATGCCAATTTTAAATTGTACAGGGTTACGGAACTGGTTGGCCGCAGATGCAGCTATATAAACCCCTAATTTAAATTTCCCCAACTGGTTAAACGGGTATTTAAACACTCTTTCCACGCCGGTAAAAACTTCTATATACCGCAGGTTATTTCTTTCGGGTACCAGTAAAAATCCGCCGCCGGCAATTTCTCTTAACCCAATCATTTTAAAAAAAGGAATTTTATTTAACAAAGCGCCGTTAAATTCATGCACAAAATGCCCTTCGTAAAAACGTTTAAAAACAGCAAAGGTTGAATCGAGTGATTGAAAAGCTTCATTAGGATTTAAAAACAATACCGGATCGCCCCGGCGCTGAAATTTGTAATCTACCAAACGCAAATCTTTTTTATTTATAAACGAACCTGTTTTTAAAGTGTACGATGAAATACCCATAATACCCCATTTTATCGATTGCTTTATCCCAAACTCCAGATAATCAAAATTTATTTTGCTGTTGAAAACATTGGGGATGCCTTTTTTTAACAGGGTATAAAAAGTAGGCCACTTAGATCCGAGTATAATTTTTTCTTTTGGCTCACGTATGTAAAGCCGGTGAGGTGTATATTCCAAACGCAGCATTCCGTAAAATGCATTGTAGGCTTCAAAAGGTACCGCCTGGTTATTATCAAGCAGGTTGCCAAATAAACTGTCAACCCTGCTATTGGTTTTGTAATTACTTACAGAACTTCTTATTGCCAAATCAATGTCAGTATAAAAAAATAAACCATTGGCAATTTCGAGGCCGTGGCCAAAACCGATTGTTTTGTTAAGGTAAAGATTGCTGCGCTTTACCATATTTATCCAGGCATCGCCATTAAAAATGTATTCGAAGTTTTTTTGCAGATTCACAGTATAAAAACCACGGTTAAAAGGATTATACATGCGGCTTAACCTTATACTGCCGTTGATATCTTTATTTCTAAAACCATAACTCACATCGCTGTACAGGTTAATATTTTTTCGGGATGCAAAAGTTTTAAGGTAGATGAATGAAGTAAGTAATCTTGTACCTCCAAATTGAAAAGGTTGGTATAGAGCAGGCAATGCCGGTATATACCAGCTTCTTCTTTTTGTATGATTGTTAAAAAACTGACCCTTTAAAAAAATTGTTTTCCAGGTAATTTTATTAGTTGCTTTATCTACAGAGTCCAAATATATTTTTGTATGTGTAACGCTGTAAAGGCTGTCTTTATAATGAATAAAACGAACTTCTTTTTCGGTTAAAGGTTCGGTGCGGTTGGTTATCCAAAAGCTGCTGTCTCTTGTATATGCAGCTGCAGTTGCTGAACTGACCTCCGTACCAAAATATTTTTTTTCAAACAATTTGTTCAATTCAAAATTAGTATAGGTTACCAGTGTATGCCCACTTGATTTCTTTTTACCCGACGCAGCTTTGTACGTAAACATTTGCCTGCTTATCATCCATGCTTTGTTATCAATTACACTGTACTGTTGCTCTACCTCAAAAAAATCGTACTCAGGTAAATGATATTTGGGCAAAGTAAATTTTGTGTGCAGTACTGCCCAGCCACTGTCGGTAATAGTTATTTCACCTTCAATTGTTGCGTTACTCAGTTGACGGGGTTTTATACTAATGGTATAAATTTTTTGACCATTGGATATTTCAGTTTTAATTGTTTTATACCGGTAGGCCAGCAAACCGCTGTAACTGAGCGGCGATAAAAAAGGTGTAGTAGAAACTGCGGGCACATTTAGCAAGTTATTGTACAGGCTAAAATTTCCTTCGGTTGTAGAGAGATAAAATAAACTGAGCGTATTGCCTTTTTTAGTAACGCCTGTTCTTTCTTCTTTTATTTTTTTGGGAGAGGCATAATCTAATTGCAAAACAATTTCGGCCATTGCCATTTGATTTAAGGCGGCATTGGCCATTTTAATTTTTAAGAGGGAATCGTTTATAGATTTTTTATTTTTTTTAACCGGCATAGAATCCTGCTGCACGGCTTTAATATACACTTTACAGGAATAAATACCAGCTGCATTTTCAATTACTTCTTTATTGCGGATTACATTTCGTATAAATTCCTCTGCCCTGTCTTTATTTTTTCCCTTTACTATTACTTCAGTAAGGCGGGTGGCCTCGGCCGTTTCCATAATTATATTCTGGTGCAGGTTTGCTTTACGAATAATGACAGTAATAATTTGAGGTTTGTAACCCATCAGCGTTATTACCAGGTCATATTTTCCTTCATCCATTTCTAGAGTGTAGGTACCATCTTCTTTTGTAACAGTGCCAGATTTAATTTCCTTTACCTGTACACTTACAAATGCAAGCGGTTCCTGCCTGACATTAATTATTTTACCGTATAATTTATATTGCTGGCAAAAACTATTTGCAGAAAAAGTGAATGAAATAAATAGCAGCATTAATCTCATTATACAGTTAGTTAGGTTATAAATTATAAATATGCAACAAAAGGCTGAAACAATACAACAGCTATTTTTTATTGGATATTAATTAACAAAAGGCTGAAATTTTCAGCAATGAAAATCCATCATTCTTCAGGGGCAAATTCCTCAAGGATTTCATCCAGATGTTGAGCAGGGATGATTTCTTTTTTTGCTTTATAAAATTTACTCAGTGTTAAAAGAAAAAAAATATGAGCGGACAGTATTATTATCCAGTACCTGTAAAACTCAGTTAGGCTGAGCCTTATTTTTAATACTGTATAATCCTGCAAACCCAAATATCGGGATCCATAAAATAAAATACCTGTAATAACAGCAGGAATAAATACAATTGCCAAAAGCAGCAGCCATATATGCAGCCGTACCCAGTTTTTATTTTTTATGCTGAAACGTAAATACCAGTAGGCAAATGCTTCTGCTGTAAGTATAATTAAATGCACAATTTCCAAGGGTGAAATTATTTGCCAGAATGAATAGTTAATATTTATGGCGGAAAGATTTTGAAGGTTATACCATAAAATTACCAGGGAGAGCGTTCGAAAAAAAACAATAAAAATTAAAACCCAAAAGCCAAACAAATATTTTTTTTGTGGCTTCATAACAAACATTAAGAATTAATTTTTGGGGAGCTTAAACAAAGTTTTTAATGAATATTCAACTTTACGCTGCTATATGTTTTTTATTTCTGCACACAAATCCTGTAATACTTTTTTTGCATCGCCAAACAACATACTTGTTTTGGGTTGAAAGAACAGCTCATTTTCTATACCGGCATAACCGGGTTTCATGCTGCGTTTGTTTACGATTACATTTTTTGCCAGCTCCACTTCTAAAATGGGCATGCCATAAATAGGAGATGCAGTATCTGTTTTTGCAGCAGGGTTAACCACATCGTTAGCACCTAATATTAAAACTACATCTGCTGTTTTAAATTCGTCGTTAGCTGATTCCATTTCTAATAATTTTTCGTAACTCACATCAGCTTCTGCAAGTAATACATTCATATGGCCAGGCATACGTCCCGCTACCGGGTGAATGGCATACAGCACATTCACCCCTTTGTCGTTTAATATTTTTTCCAGCTCATGACAAATATGTTGTGCCTGTGCTACTGCCAAACCATAACCCGGTACAATCATTACTTTGTTGGCATAACTCATAACCATAGCCGCATCTGCCAGGCTAATTTCTTTATAATGACCCTGTGCAGTATTACCTGTTGAAACTGCAGTTTTATTGCCGCCAAAAGAACCGATAAGCACATTGCCTAAAGATCGGTTCATGGCTTTACACATTAAAATTGTAAGTAGTGTTCCTGCGGCACCAACTAATATGCCACCTGTAAGCATCACTTTATTATCGTACAAAAATCCACCGCATGCAGCAGCTACACCTGTAAACGAGTTGAGTAAAGAAATTACTACCGGCATATCGGCGCCCCCAATAGGAAAAACAAAAAAAACTCCGTAAAAAAGCGATAAAATAAATATGCCATAAAAAATAAATTCCACCCAGGGTTGTACTAAAAAATTTCTTGGTTCTATGCCATTACTTTCACGGGAGCCCATTAACTCCAATCCATTTTCGATATTAACCATTAAAACAATAGCACCGATAATTATGACGAATAGGATGGCAAGGTTGAAAATATTCTGTCCCTTAAAAGAAATGTCTTTTATTTTTCCATTTAATTTTCCCCAGGCCACCATGCTGCCGGCAAAAGAAACCGAACCAATAATTAAGCCCAGCAAAATGATCAATAATTTTCCTGTTGGAAATTGGTAAAAAATAAATTCGGTATTGGTACGGGTGTAATCCTGAACGGCTGTTGCTTCTATTAAATGATTAAACTCTACAATTGAAATTAATGCAGCACAGGCGCCACCCATGCCATTAAACAAACTCACCATCTCGGGCATGGCCGTCATCTTTACTTTTTTTGCAGCAAGTGTTCCTATTACACTGCCTATAATCAGACCACCAAATATCCAACCATAATTAACAAGACGATGACCGTTATCCTGGTACAAAAAAATGGTTCCTAAAATGGCTATTGACATACCTGCAGCGGCCAATAAATTTCCTTTACGGGCACTTGCAGGATTGGATAACATTTTTAACCCGATAATAAAAGTTACCGAGGCAATGAGGTAGCAAAGTGTGAGTATGTTTAAAACCATAAATTCTAAATATTAATTTCTAAATTCTAAAACAAAATGCATTGTAAGTTAATCTCCCAACTTTCTAAGGATAGCCGCAAATATTTTCATTAATTCTTCTGCTTCCTGTAATAATAATAAACGTTCGTCTTCCAATTCTTTTACTTCATAAGTAAGAATATGTTTCAGCCATAATCTTGATTCTTTTGATTCTTTTTTACTAATTCTTATTCTAAATCGAAGATCTTTATCTCCTAATTTATCGTTTGCTTCTATATAATTTGCTGCAACAGAGCCAGCAGACCGAACTAGTTGAATAACATATTCCCTGTTGATGATATCATGTTTCAGTTGTCTGCATAAATCCCTAACTCGTAAAGAGAATTTTTCTGTTCTTTCCTCCAAATCATATTTTCTTTCTTCACTCATACAAGGGTAACATTTTAGAATTTAGATTTTATTTTTTAGAATTTTTCCCCTTGAACATTTCCAGCATTCTATCTGTTACTACAAAACCACCTACTACATTTATGGTGCCCAACACAACTGCTAAAAAACCTAATATCAATGCTACATAATTATCAGCAGCAGCTTTACCCATTACTATGATTGCGCCAATAACCACCACACCGTGTATGGCATTAGCGCCACTCATTAATGGAGTATGGAGCACACTGGGCACACGGCCAATTATTTCTATACCTACAAAAATCATCAGTATTACGATGTAAATGATTTGCTGGTTAGCGGATATCCATTGCAACATATTATTTGATTTATTAAAAACTTTTGAAAAAATATTTTTAATCGTCAACCCCGGCTGGGTTTAGAACCGCTGTCGGGGTTTGAAACTCAATTCCTAATTTCCTGTAGCAACCAGCATGGAAACCTTTTCATTAATCAATACGCCGCCATGAACCACACATGTACCCTTCACTAAATCGTCTTCAAAATTTAAATTTAAATTACCTTCTTTGTTAATGATTAATTGCAAAAAATTTAAAATGTTTTTGCCATATAATTTACTGGCATCACTGGGCATAGTAGCCGCCAAAAAAGAATTGCCCACTATGCTAACGCCATTATAAATTACGGTCTCGTTGCTTTTGGTTAAATCGGTATTGCCGCCAGTTGCTGCCGCAAGGTCAATTATTACCGAACCATTTTTCATTGCGGCAATCATGCCTGAGGTAATTAATACAGGTGCTTTTTTTCCGGGTATTTGAGCAGTGGTAATTATAATATCAGCCTTAGCCACACTTTCGGCAATTTTTGCTTTTTGCTTTTGCAAAAATTCTTCGGTTTGCTCTACAGCATAACCACCGGCTTTACTGGCATCTGCAGCGCCTTCTACTTCAATAAATTTTGCACCAAGGCTTTGCACTTCTTCTTTAACTGCAGGCCTGGTATCAAAAACTTCTACAACAGCGCCTAATCTTTTTGCGGTGGCAATAGCCTGCAAGCCGGCAACACCTGCCCCTAATATCAGCATTTTTGCAGGAGGCACACTGCCTGCTGCCGTCATAAACATGGGAAAATATTTGGGAAATAAATTAGCTGCTAGCAACACTGCTTTGTAGCCGGCAATATTTGCCTGGCTGCTGAGCACATCCATACTTTGTGCCCTTGTTGTACGGGGCAACATATCCATACTAAAAACGGTAAGCCCCTTTGTAGACCACTCCTTCATTTGTGGTGCAGTAAATAAAGGCTGATAAATACCTAATAAAATATTTGCTGTTTTGTAACCAATATCCCCGGGGAGTGGGGGATGTATGCTTAAAGCAATATCGCTGTTTTGCATTACATCTGCACGGCTGTTGACAGTTGCACCGGCATCGGTATATTTATTATCAGTGGCAAATGCATTTAAGCCTGCATTGCTTTCTATTAAAACGTTTACATTCCATTTTTTTAAAATGGTAACATGTTCGGGCAATAAAGATACCCTTGTTTCGTGTGCTGGTTCTTTTAAAACGCCAATTGTCATAAGATAAAATAATTGAAACGAAGGTAACAAAAATTGCGCCTAATA
>JAYURK010000098.1:0-14296 GCA_043756235.1 Ferruginibacter sp.
GCCATTGGCATCTTTTGCTTCAAAACCAAAATCGCCACTTACACGGTGTAAATTAATTTCAATCATTTTAAAACATTTTTACAAATATAAATATTGCAAGCCTTTACTTTGCATTTTATTTGCCCTCAAGCGGAGATAGAAACTAGGGTGAGTCACTCCTTAAGAGTGGCTCACCCGGTAAAGAGAAAAGTGGCCTCATAAAAAATGGCATTTCAATTCTGCTCCAGTAGCTTAAGGTGGGTAGAAAAAATAATGTTGTGTTTTCATCGTTCCGTAGGAACGACAGGTGCTTTTTGCAAAACATAATTAAAGCTCAATAAAGATTTAATGTACAAGAGTGCGACGCCAATGAAGCTTAATAGTAGTACCAAAGATTGGCTAACAAAAATTATAAACGTCGAATATCGTCCCTTCTGGGGATGGGGGCAAATATGAACATCTATAAACATAACGATAATTTTATTTTAGAAAGCGGATACACATTTCCATCAATTGAAATTGCGTACAATACTTACGGTACATTAAACGCCGATAAAACTAATGTGGTTTGGATATGCCATGCACTTACTGCCAACAGCGATGCTGCAGACTGGTGGAATGGCGTGGTGGGCAACCATCATGTAATTGACCCTACGAAATATTTTATTGTGTGTGCAAATATTTTAGGCAGTTGCTATGGCAGTACCGGGCCGTTAAGTGTTGATACAAAAACACAACAACCTTACTACAATAATTTTCCGCTGGTAACCATAAGGGATATGGTGCAGGCGCATATTTTATTGCGTAGACATTTAGGGATAGAAAAAATTTTTTTAATAATGGGCGGCAGCATGGGTGGTTACCAGGCCATGGAGTGGTGTGTGATGGAAAAAAATATTATTGAAAACTTATTGTTGCTGGCCACATCGGCAAGCGAAAGTGCCTGGGGCATTGCAACGCATACGGCACAGCGTTTAAGCATTGAAGCCGACAGTACATTTAATACAGCAAGCGCAACTGCAGGGGCAAAAGGGTTAAAAGCTGCCCGTGCCATTGGAATGCTTACCTATCGTAATTATAATATTATGGTACAGCAGCAAACAGATACCGATGCAGAAAAAATTGATAATTATAAAGCATCATCTTACATTAATTATCAGGGCCAAAAATTAGTGGAGCGTTTTAATGCATACACTTACTGGCAGCTTACTAAAAGTATGGACAGTCATAATATTTCCCGTGGCCGTGGTAGAAATTTAGCTGCGGTATTAAATACTTTTTTACAACGCACTTTAATAATTGGTATCAGCAGCGATATACTTTGCCCCTTAGTGGAGCAGCGGTTTTTAGCCAACCATATTGCTGGTGCCACCATGATAGAAATTGATTCGGATTACGGGCATGATGGCTTTATGGTAGAAAGCAAATTAATATCGCAGCATTTGGCAGAGTGGTTGGGCGAAGATGTGGTATTAGGTTTTGGTGCTGCAATTTAAAAAGCCCCTAACCCCTTGCACAGCATCCTGCGGAAAAGGGGAACTGCAGATTTTAGAATATTTACAGTTTTTATTTCTCAAGCATTGTTTTTGTTATTTACAAAAGCAGTGTTTCATTTGCGGTTTAAAAAACTTTACTACTCCTTTATAAAATAGTTTCGTTTATTTTGTTGCATAAATTATTTTAGTATGAAAAAATTGCTTGCTATCGCTTTGCTGTGTACGGTATTTAAAATTTCTCCGGCACAACAGCCTGCGCCACCTGATAAAATTTACGGGCAGCTATTTATTGATGTACAGCTGGCAAAAGTTTTTGCTGATGGTAAAACTTTTGTGGATTGTACACCTAAAAGAAAAGTAAGCGACATTATGTACGATTACGGTTTGGCAAAAGGCCCATCATTAGATTTAAAAAAGTTTGTGGCTGATAATTTTGAGGTGCCGGCACCGCCACCGGCTTTTAATTATATTCAAAAAGAGCCAGTTGCGGCTAATCATATCCGTAACCTTTGGAGCAATTTAAAACGAGAGGCCGATAAAAATATAATGGGGTCTTCTTTGTTGCCCTTACCCAATGCTTACATAGTGCCCGGTGGCAGGTTTAGAGAAATTTATTACTGGGACAGTTACTTTACCATGCTGGGTTTAAAAGAAAGCGGCGAAACGGTGCAGATAGAAAACATGATTAAAAATTTTGCTTTTCTTATTGATAAATATGGCCACATTCCCAATGGTAACAGAACGTATTATTTAAGTCGCAGCCAGCCACCTTTTTTTAGTATGATGGTAGATTTGCTGGCCACCATAAAAGGTAACAGTGTTTACAAAACATTTTTACCGCAGTTGCTGAAGGAGTACAATTACTGGATGGATAAAACAGCAGCCACAAAACATGTAGTTAAAATGCCCGACGGCAGTATATTAAACAGGTATTACGACAGGGATGCCATTGCCCGCCAGGAAAGTTATAAGGAAGATTACGAGGTGGCAGAAATGGTGGTGAATGAATTGGCCATGCGTATTAAAATGTCGTCGCCGGAGGCGTTAAAAAGAATACTGGATGAAACAAGGGCCAACACTTACCGCCATTTACGCTCTGGTGCCGAAAGTGGCTGGGACTTTAGCAGCCGCTGGTTTGCTGATGAAAAAAATATAGCCACTATACAAACAACTGATATTATTCCGGTTGATTTAAATTGTTTACTGTACAATGCAGAAATGAGTATTGCCAGGGCAAAATTGTTAAGCAACGATAAAAAAGGCAGCCTGGTGTTTACAAAAAATGCAGTAAAAAGAAAAGCTGCTATTTTAAAATATTGCTGGAATGCAAAAGCAAATTTCTTTTGCGATTATAACAGCATAACAAAAACTATCAATAATAATATTACTGCTGCAGGTTTATATCCTTTGTTTGTAAAAATTGCAACCACTGCACAGGCGGCGGCGGTAACGGCAACCACAAAAAAATATTTATTACAACCCGGGGGTATTGTAACAACACCAAATAACACCGGCCAGCAATGGGATGCACCAAATGGCTGGGCACCTTTGCAATGGGTAGCTGTAATGGGATTAAATAATTATCAGCAAAAAACTATGGCAAAAGATATTGCTACCCGCTGGCTTGCTTTAAACGATAAAGTGTATGCTGCTACCGGCAAAATGATGGAGAAATACAATGTAGAAGATTTAAGTAAAGAGGGCGGTGGTGGAGAATATCCTTCGCAGGATGGTTTTGGGTGGACGAATGGCGTATACCTTGCCATGAAAAAATTTGTAAATCAATAAAATCCCCTCGATAAAGTATTCGCATCGTAATTAATTTGCGATGCGTTTTTTTATACGGGTAACTGCAACACCGGTACTTTCTTTATCCACCACAAACGTTTGCGCATTTGCTAAGTATTTGTTTTGATTAAATTTGGTATTCTTCAATTTTGAAAAACGATTGCTTATGACCTTAACTAAACCGCACTTAAGTTTTTGGCAAATAATTAATATGAACTTTGGATTTTTTGGTTTGCAATACAGTTTTGGATTGCAGCAAGCCAATATGAGCCCAATCTATAAATTTTTAGGGGCAGAAGAATCCAAATTGCCTTACTTATGGTTGGCAGGTCCGCTCACGGGATTAATAGTTCAGCCCATTGTTGGCGCAATGAGTGATAAAACGCTTACGAAATGGGGTAGAAGAAAACCTTATTTTTTAATTGGTGCAATTTTTTGCAGTATCTGTTTATTCATCATGCCATTTAGTAATACTGTTTTAATGGCTGCAAGTATTTTATGGATTTTAGATGCTGCAAATAACATTACGCAAGAACCATACAGGGCTTTTGTTACAGACAAGCTGAATCCTAAACAACACTCCATTGGATTTTTATCTCAAAGTGCCTTTACGGGTTTGGGGCAAACCTTGTCATACCTTACTCCTACAATTTTAATTTGGATAGGGTTCAGTGCTTTATCTACTCCAGATAAACCAATACCCACAACTACATTTATTGCATTTATCATTGGCGCAATCTTTTCAATAAGTTCTATTGCATGGAGTTTATACACAACTAAAGAGCATCCTTTATCTCAAGGTGAAATAAATGAAATAAAAAAAGCCCCAAAGGGTCTTTTAGCACCTTTCAAAGAAATTGGTGCTGCTATTAAAGAGATGCCAAAGACTATGATATCGATGATTCCAATGATGTTATTTAGCTGGTATGCTATGTTTACTTACTGGATTTATATTTCATCCTCTCTTTCAACAACATTTTTTAATACAACCGACGGTAATTCAGAAGGTTTTTCTACTGCATCGGTATGGACTGGACAAATTGGTGCTTTTTATAATTTTATTACATTTATTTCTGCGTTTGCAATAGCTAAAATGGCAATAAAGTATAATCCCAAATTTGTTCATGGTATTTGTTTAACTCTCGCCGGCATTGGGTTGTTAATGCTCCCGTCTATTCACGAAAAAAATTTATTGTTCATTCCAATGATTGGTATGGGAATCTCCTGGGCAAGTATGATGGGGACACCTTACATTATGTTAGCAGGAAGTATTCCATCTCATCGTACAGGAGTTTATATGGGCATATTTAATATGTTCATAGTTATACCTATGTTCATTCAAAACATTACAATGCCAATGTATTTTAAAACGCTGTTAGGAAATAATCCTGAAAACGCAATAAAGTTGGCTGGCGTGTTATTGATATTGGCAGCTATAGCAGCCCAATTTATTAAGTTTAAACGAATAGATAATATTGTAACACCTGCAACTATTACTGGCAGTGGCGGACACTAAAAGTAGTTGTTTCAAAATTTGAATATAAAGTGTACAAAAAATAATTTCTTCTGATGGCTTTAATTAAGAATACAATTAACATAGAAAGTAACAATCTAAGTTCCCCTTCAGGGGACAGGGGCAAAATTCTCTGTATTGGCGAGGCCTTAATTGATATGATTTGTATTGATAAAGGCAGTTCACTTGCTGATGGAAATAATTTTTTAAAAAAAGCCGGTGGTGCCCCAACCAATGTTGCAGCAGCAATTGCAGCATTGGGAGGTATTGTAGAGTTGGCCGCAAAAGTTGGAGTAGATCCTTTTGGAAAACATTTAATACAAGTGATGAGTGATTTTGGCGTTAGTACAAAATGGATGCTGCAGGATGAAAATAATTTTACCACGTTTGCATTTGTTTCGCTGATGGAAAATGGCGAAAGAGATTTTTATTTTAACCGTGGTGCCGATGGGCAACTGAGCCTGCAGGAAGTAGAAGGTATTAATCTTGATGAATTTTCAATAATCCATTTTGGCTCTGCTACAGGTTTTTTACCCGGCCCTTTGCAGGCAGCATACCTGCACCTGTTGCAAAAAGCATTGCTGAAAAATATTTTTATCAGCTTTGATCCTAATTACCGCCACCTGTTATTTCAAAATAATACTCAAACTTTTATTGATCAGTCGTGGCATTTTTTAAACTGTTGCCATTTTTTTAAAATGAGCGATGAAGAAGCAATACTGATAACTGGTGCAACCACTTTAACAGATGCTGTAAAAATATTGTTTGAAAAAACTGATGGTGTTTTTGCAATTACGCTGGGTAAAGAAGGCACTTTGCTGGGCTTTAACGAACAAACTTTAATGGTGCCAAGTATAGCGGTGCAACCCATAGATACTACCGGCGCAGGCGATGCTTTTGTAGGTGCCTTATTATACCAGTTAAGTAATAATACAATTGAAGCAATTAAATTACTGCCTGCAAAGGAGTGGCAGCAATTAATTTTTAATGCCAACAAAGCGGGGGCAAGAACCTGCGAATACATGGGGGCAATGGAAGCCTTTAAACATTTAAGCAATTCTATTTTTTAATTAAAGCAATACTGTATAGTGGATACGGAGTTACAAAATAATATCAATAGTGGCCTTGATAAAATGAAGATGAATGCTGACAAAGGCGGTAATTTATTTGATAAAAATTTTATGCCTCACGGCGAAGCAATACTGAACCTGTACAATCAATTGTATAAGCAGCACCCGCAAAGCCAGCATTTTTTTGAACAATTAATTGTAACCATGGCTACAGCCTTTGCACAAAGGCCCGAAGCATTAAAAAAAAGTGATGAAGCAAAAGCATTAAAAGGCAATTGGTTTTTAAGCAACCATATTACGGGCATGAGTTTATACGTAGATCGGTTTTGCGGTAACCTTAATACGCTTGCACAAAAATTAGAGTACTTCAATACCCTTGGCGTAAATCTTTTACACCTGATGCCTGTAATGCAAAGTCCGGCTGGCGAAAGTGATGGCGGTTACGCAGTAAGCGATTTTAGAAAAGTGGATGAACGTTTTGGCACCACTGCCGATTTAATTGCATTGCAGCAAAAAATACAGGATAAAGAAATGTACCTGATGATGGATATTGTGATGAACCATACTTCTCACCTGCACGAGTGGGCGCAAAAAGCAAAAGCCGGAGAAAAAAAATACCAGGATTTTTTTTATATGTATGATGACCGGCAGGTACCCGACCAGTTTGAAAGCGCTATGCCCGAAGTTTTTCCGGGAGCCGCACCCGGCAATTTTACTTATGTATCTGATTGTAATAAATGGGTGATGACGGTTTTTCATAATTACCAATGGGATTTAAATTTTACCAATCCCGAAGTGTTTATAGCCATGCTGGAAAATGTTTTTTATTATGCTAATTTGGGCGTAGATATTTTAAGGATTGACGCTCCGGCTTTTATCTGGAAACAGCTGGGTACCGGCTGCCAGAATTTACCCCAGGCACATACCTTGTTGCGGTTACTAAAACAATGTGTGCAGGTTGCCACACCGGGTATGGCCTTGCTTGCCGAAGCCATTGTGGCGCCAAAAGAAATTATGAAATATTTTGGCAATGATGATTACACTGCACAAGAATGCGACCTGGCTTATAATGCCACACATATGGCGCTGCAATGGGATGCACTTGCCACCGGCAATACAAAAGTGATGCTGGCAGCACAACACGAAATTTTGCAAAAACCATTCGGTACTTCCTGGATAAATTATACCCGCTGCCACGATGATATTGGTTTGGGATACGACGATTATATGATTAAAGCTGCCGGTTATGATCCTTATGAACACCGAAAGTTTTTAAAAAATTATTATGCAGGCTTGATTGAAGGTTCGGTAGCACGGGGCGCTTTGTTTGGAGTGAACACAAAAACAGAGGATGCCCGTATTAGCGGTTCGCTGGCATCTTTATGCGGACTGGAAAAAGCTATTGAGGATAATGATGCTGCAGCCATTAACACTGCCATAAATAAAATACTGCTAATGCAGGCACATAGTTTTTTTATGGGTGGCATACCCATGATTTTTTATGGTGATGAAGCCGGCTATACCAATGATTATTCTTATTTAAAAGACGAAGGAAAAAATTACGATAACCGCTGGATGCACCGCCCACTAATTGATTGGGAAAAAAATAAAAAAATAACGGTACCCGGCACGCCGGAACAAAAAGTTTTTGCAGGCACGCAGCAACTTATTTCATTACGAAAAAAATTAACAGTAATCAGCGATCAAAAAAATATTACGTGGCTGCAACCGCACAACCATCAAGTTGCCGGTTATTTACGAAAACAGGATCATAAAAAACTCTATGGTGTTTTTAATTTTAGTAATGCACCGGCACCCTTAACCTGGTTTGCATTTAAACAACACGGGCCATCATCAGCAAAACTTTACGATCACTGGCGTGAAAAATTTTATAATTTAGGATACGATAATGAATACTTAATACTGAAGCCTTACAGTTTTTATTTGCTGGAGCAACAGTAAAAAAGATAATTTTTTAACTGAGGGTGATTTCCTCAGTCTTCATGTGTAGTTAGTTTTGGCAATAGCCTCCCGTTCCCGGGAGGCTTTCCTTTTAAATCTAATACGGTAGCGTGTAAATAAAATCAACCCTTTATTTTTTTCTAGCATCAATATTTTGCGAAAAGAAAACCCTTGCAGTGTGTATGTTTCTGTATTTGTTGCCGGCAGCGGTTTGTACAAAAACATTGGCATATCCAAATTGCAGGTTATTTTGTTCGGATAACTGGTATTTTACACCGGCGAACAAACGGTTTTGATCAAAATAATTATTTACTATTTGTTTACCAAAGTTGATGTGCAACTCATCATTAACAATAAAAGACCAGGCTTTAGGTACAATTCCTTTTTTACTTAAAGGGATTTCGTACCAGATATTATACCGCAGCTTCCAGTTAAAACTGCTTGCATTTGCTAAAGTAGAATCGTTTAATATTTTACGGCGATAGCGTTCCTCCAATCTTAACCACTGCATCATTCTTTTTTTACCATATTTAGTATGCCATTGTATTTGTTGCCAGGGCCGGTGCTCCGGCTGCGAAATTTTTTTATGTGCATCCGCAGGAAAATGATTTACATAAGCATAACCCAATGTAAATTTTGTTGCATCATTAATGTAGTAAGTAATGCCCGCCCTGATGATGCCGGTAGAAAAATTATTTACAAAATCTTCTTTTGTACGTAAATGCAAATCTGTCCACAGGCCCCATTTGTTACTAAACCGGGTTTGATTTAAATAACCCAGCCAAATTTGATTTACATTTTCTGTTTGTTTTACCTGTGCCCCGGCAGTTATACAAAAGGCTGTGCTAAGGCAGTACAAAATTATAATAAGTGGTTTTGAGATTTTTTTCATACAGGTATAAAATTATTACAAATTCGCTGCAAAACTTTATAGCAAAATATTATTTTGAAAAATTTATTTGTGAAGTTATTTATCAAGATGTAAAAAAAAATTTCTACCGTGTAATTTTTATTGCGGTGTTCAGTCGCTGAGCAACATTATCCCAGTTAATGAGGTTAAATAATGCATCCACAAAATCGGTGCGTTTGTTTTTGTATTTTAAATAATAGGCATGTTCCCAAACATCAATAACTAATAATGGAATAGCACCCCATTGTGTTAGTTTTTCGTGGTTTTCGCATTGTAAAACAGTAAGGCTGTCGCTATACGGTTGATAAGCTAAAATTCCCCAGCCATTACCATCCACATTTTTTGAAGTGGCAGCAATTAAGGTTTTTAATTTTTCAAAACTGCCGAAGTTTTTTTCTATCCTTTTTAGTAATTCACCTTTGGGGTCATTTTTTTTATTGGTTAAATTTGTCCAGAAAATAGAATGTAAAACATGAGAGGAGAAATGGTACGATAATTTTTTTGTCCAGAAGTCAACAGTTTCTGCATTATTTTCATCCAATGCTTTTTTAATCATCTGCAAATCTTTATTAGCCCCTTTTACCGCACCGCCATGATGAAAGGTATAATGCAGGTGCATGGTTTCTGCATCCATGTAAGGTTCTAAAAAATTTTCGTTGTAAGGTAAAGGCTGAAGAATAAAATTACCATTGGCATCAGCCAGTTTATCAATATCGTTACTGGTTAAATTATTGGCAAAAGCACTGTTTGTACCTGCAACCGTTGCAACTCCCGCAAGTATGCCTGCGGATAAAAATTTTTTTCTGTTCATGATGATAAGATTTCAGTAGTAATTTACCGAATAAATCTGGTTACAGTAAAAATTAAAATAACTTTTGATGCTTTACAAAAAGATAGCCCGGTAAACAGTAATAAGGCTGCAAAAAATTACCACAATGCCTACAGCCACAAACATTTTTTTTACGGGCAGTTTAGAAGTGAGCATTGCCGAAAAAGGTGCGGTGATAATGCCGCCAATCAACAGGCCTGCTACAATATTCCAATGATGGATGCCAATGGTAAAAATAAAAGTGATGGCACTGGCAACAGTAAGAATACACTTTGCAAAAGTAGAGCTGCCAATTACATAACGGGGCGTATGACCATTTTTTATAAAAGTTCCCGTAACTAACGGTCCCCAACCACCGCCGCCAAAGCTATCAATAAAACCACCGGTTAACCCTAATGCAAAAATATTAGTGGTTTTCTTTTTTGGACCACTGTCTTTTTTTGTAAATGCATTTTGCAAAATGCGTATACCAAGGTACATGGAGTATACTGCGATAAACGGTTTGGTAATTTTTGCATAGCGTTCGCCAACATAAGTTAATAACAAAGCACCAATAACGGCACCAATTATTGCGGGTATGGCTAAAGCACGAGCCAGTTTTTTATTTATGTTGCCCAGTTGCCAGTGGCTGATGCTGCCAGCCGCACTGGTAAATGATTCGGCAGAGTGTATGCTGGCGCTTATTACTGGTGGCGGCACATCCAGTATTAATAAAATGGTGGTACAAATTACGCCATAGCCCATGCCCATAGAGCCTGCAACTATTTCTGCAAAAAAACCGGCAAGCAACATCCAGTAAAATAAATAATGGTCTTTATGTAATGCAATTTGCAAGTTGGCCAATTGCTCCGCAGATAAAAAAAGATAGGTGAATAAACCTGCAATTGCAATAATAGAAACTGCCACCATATATTTATTAAATACTTTGCGGCGTGAAGAAGTAAGGTCCTGTTCTGCCAGTACTACTTCCTGCGAATGTGTAATTTCTTCTATTATTTCTTCTGGCGAGTTATTAGACATTATTATTATTTTCTGTAAGTTTTTTTGTAAGCTCATTGAGCTGTTTTACTTTTTCAGTAAAATCGCCGCTTAATTTATTGCGTACGTTTTGCATATTGTTCAATAAATCATCTATCTCATCAGGAAAAGTTTCGTTCAGCACTTCTTTAACTCTTTTGGCAATGGTGGGAGATTTACCATTGGTACTGATAGCAATTTTAAGATTTCCTTTTTTTACAACGGAGCTTAAATAAAAATCGCACAGCTCTGGCTTATCTGCTGCATTTACTAAAATTTTTTTGCTTTTAGCATCTGTTACCACCTGTTTGCTTATAACAGTATCGTTGATGGCTGCAATTACAATATCATTATCAGCTAAATCGTTGATGTGGTAAGGCTTTTCTTTTAAAGTAATATTAGGATATTGTTTTGCAATTTCTTTAATGGCATCGCTGATGTGTGTGGCAACTAATGTAATTTTTGCTGCAGGCGAATTGCTGATCACCGCATCTAATTTTTCCATACCAACATAACCGCCACCTACAATAAGCAATTGCAGGTTTTCTAATTTTAAAAAAACAGGAAATAAATTATTACTGCTGTGCATGAAAGGTTACCGTTTTTTGAAAGCTGATATTTACAATGTGCTGAGAAATATTTGACGGACGAAGCACCCAAATGTATCCTGCACTTAAGGTTATTTGTTGTGGTAAAAAATATACAGCAGTTGCTATAACCCTGTTTTGATCGAACGATAATGAATTGTTTACAGCTTGCTGCATGTATTCATCTGCTATTTGCAGGGCCCAATGTTTATTGAGTTGCTGCTGCAACTGGGTTTTTATTCTGTAGCGAAAAGCGTGATAAGATTGTTTTGATGCGGTGCTTTCAAAATTGCGTTGCTCTATCCTAAGCCTGTAAAATGATTGTAGTTTTTGATTGAAAGCTGTTTTATAGCCTGCTTCCGCCCACAAGCGAAATTCTTTTGCAAACTCATCGTTTTGTCTTGAAAAAGTAGTACGGGTAAAAAACAAAGCCACACCAGCAGCGGTGTTCCAATTATTATTAATATTATACCTAAGCCCGGTGCGGTATAAATACTGCAGTGGTGCTACAGCGTTGCCCAACGTTCGGTAACTGGCATCATTATGCAATTGCCATTTTTTATTTAGCGATACCTGTAACTGTGCAGTTAACCACATACCCGTAACCGGCCGTTGCGAAAACAGTTGCGCAGAAAATAATAATGTTGCCGGAAAAAATAGCCTCCTGCCTTTTAAATAAACCATTGCAAATAATAATGTACTAAAATATAAAGATATGCATTATCTACCAAAATGGTAGACTAATTAAGCAAAAACTTATTCCTTTATTATTTGCTATTTTTTATCAACTGATTTCGGCTAAACTTTCTTTGGTATTGTAAATCGTTTCATCCAGATCGGCATAGGTAAGGGCATTATTGAGGAACCAGCTTTCGAATGCAGAAGGCGGTAAATAAATTCCTCTCTTCAGCATGGCATGAAAATATTTTTTGAATAAATCATTATTGGCCGAAGCGGCAGTTGCAAAATCGGTTACGGCATAATCGCTGAAATGAATGCTGAGCATGGAACCAAACTGGTTGATAACATAAGGGTGGCCCCATGCTTGCAATACTTTATCTAAACCATTTTTTAAATAAACAGTTTTTTCATTCAACTCTGTATAAATCGAAGGGTTATTTTTTAATTCGGTAAGCATGGTGAATCCGGCAATTATTGCAATAGGATTACCACTTAATGTGCCCGCCTGGTAAACATTGCCTAATGGCGCAATGTGCTGCATAATTTCTTTTTTGCCGCCAAATGCACCAACGGGCATGCCACCACCAATTACTTTTCCGTAGGTAACTAAATCGGCATTTACTTTTAACTTTTCCTGTGCGCCGCCTGCAGCTAAACGAAAACCTGTCATCACTTCATCAAAAATAAAAACGATATTTTCTTCATCACAAATTTTTCTTAAGCCTTCTAAAAAACCTGGCGCTGGTAAAATGCACCCCATATTGCCTGCAACAGGTTCAACTATAATTGCTGCTATTTCATTTTTATTTTTTGAAACTAAATCTTTTACCTGATCTAAATTATTAAATGCTGCGGTTAAAGTATCGTTGGCCACACCTGCCGTAACACCGGGCACAGTTTGAATATTTAATGTTGCTACACCACTGCCGGCTTTTACTAAAAATGAATCTGCATGGCCGTGATAGTGTCCTTCAAACTTTATTATTTTATTTTTTCCGGTATAGCCTCTTGCTAAACGAATAGCACTCATGCAGGCTTCGGTACCGCTGCTCACCATTCTTATTAAATCTACATTGGGCACCATGCTTATGATGAGTTCGGCCATTTCAATTTCTAATTGTGTAGGCGCACCAAATGAGGTGGAGCCCAAGGCTTTTTCCTGGATAGCTTTTACTACAGGTTCGTACGCATGGCCCAAAATCATTGGCCCCCACGATGCGATGTAATCAATGTATTTATTATTATCCACATCAAATAAATAAGCGCCTTTGGCGCTGTGCATAAATACAGGTGTGCCACCTACGCTTTTAAATGCCCTAACGGGAGAGTTTACACCTCCGGGAATGGATTGTTGTGCTCTTTCAAATAACGCTTCACTCTTGGTATACATGTGGAATTGTTTTTGTAATTAATTTTTTAAAAAATTTTCACGCAAAGAATCAAAGAAAAAAAAGACGCAAAGATTTGCGCCTTTGCCGCTTAGCGTCTTTGCGTGAGAATTAACCCAGTAGCTTTACCGCATCTTTAGCAAAGTACGTTGCAATTAAATCGGCGCCTGCTCTTTTTATGGAGGTTAAGGTTTCTACAATTGCTTTGTCTTCATCTATCCAGCCCATTTTTGCTGCAGCTTTTATCATGGCATATTCGCCACTTATATTGTACACACTAACGGGAACGTTTACCGCATTTTTTACTTCTCTTACAATGTCTAAATAAGGTAAGCCGGGTTTTACCATCACAATATCAGCACCTTCTTCAATATCCATCAGGGCTTCTTTTACCGCTTCAATACGGTTGGCATAATCCATCTGGTAGGTTTTTTTATCACCAAAACCGGGGGCACTGTCCAATGCATCACGAAAGGGGCCATAAAAACAAGAAGCATATTTTGCACTGTATGCCATGATACCGGTATTGATAAAATTATTTTCTTCCAACGCTTTTCTTATAGCACCAATGCGGCCATCCATCATATCGCTTGGCGCCACCATGTTGACACCGGCATCGGCATGAGAGATGCTCATTTTTACCAGTGCTTCCACCGTTGCATCGTTAATAATTTCGCCGTCTTTTACAATGCCGTCATGACCGTAAGATGAATATGGATCGAGAGCAATATCAGTCATTACATACATTTCAGGCACAGCATCTTTTATGGCTTTGATGCTGCGTTGCATAAGGCCATTTTTATTCCAGGCTTCTTTGCCGGTGTTGTCTTTTAATTCATCCTTGCATTTTATAAAAAGCAAAACACTTTTAATGCCGAGGCTCCATAATTCTTTTACTTCTTTTACGGTGAGGTCAATGCTTCTTCTGTAATAGTTAGGCATTGATGCAATTTCTGTTTGTATGCCTTCGCCTTCGTCAATAAAAAGCGGAGCAATAAAATCGTTGGGTGTTAAAATGGTTTCGGCAACCATGCTTCTGATAGCCGGTGTTGAACGGAGTATGCGGGGGCGGTTAT
>JAYURK010000099.1:0-43931 GCA_043756235.1 Ferruginibacter sp.
GCTACCCCCAATATTGAAACTGTAAATTTTTAGCCTGTAACCTTTTGTAATAAAGGGTTACAGCATTTTTTTACCCGATTTTAGTCGGACAACAATGAATAATTATGTTTAAAGTAAAGCCAGTAATTACAGGCCTGTTGTTGTTTGTAACCGTACCAATTTTTTTTATTTCCTGTACCAGTTACGACAGAAATAAATCTCATGCCGCTATACCCAATTCAAATATCAGGGCAGGAGAAAAACTAGCAAAACAACATTGCCAGAGTTGTCATTTGCTGCCCGACCCAAAACATTTGGATGCAAAAACATGGGAAGAAGGTGCTATGCCTGCAATGGGGCCAATGCTGGGAATTTTTAAACACCTCTATCATAATTATCCCAGCGGAAAAAATGATAGAGATCTTGACTCAAATTATTATCCAAAAAAACCTTTGTTAACGCCGGAGGAATGGCAGCGTATTATTGATTATTACAGTGCCACTTCGCCAGACAGTTTAATAATTGAAAAACAAAAAATACACGTAACACAGGGCCTGCCTGGGTTTGATTATGTACCCACCACTTTTAAAGTTGCTTCACCCACCAGTTCTTATGTAAAAATAGATACGGTGGCGCACATGTTTTTAATGGCCGATTTATTTACAAAATATCTCTATCGTTTTGATAGTAAATTAAATTTGTTTGATTCTGTAAATACAAATGCCGCTATTGTAGATATGGAATTTGATAAAGACAAAATGCTTTTCTGTAATATTGGCCAAATAAATCCTAATAATAAAAAACTGGGTTCAGGCAATTTTATTAATATTGGCACAGATGGAAAATTAAAAACAGATACCACGTCTTTTCTTACACAACTTGCAAGGCCGGTTCAAATTTCTGCTGCCGATTTTAATAAAGACGGTATTACAGATTATGCAGTGTGTGAATTTGGATTTTTACAGGGCAGCTTATCATTATATTTTGGAAACAGTAATAAAATTTTCACAAAACAAACGCTTCGTTTTTTGCCAGGTGCAGAAAAAGTTTATATAGATGATTATAATAAAGATGGCCTGCCGGATATTTGGGCATTGCTGGCACAGGGTGACGAGGGGATTTTTTTATACACCAATAAAGGCAATAAAAAATTTGAAGAACAGCGCATTTTACGTTTTCCTTCTATGTACGGTTCTACTTTTTTTGAATTAGTAGATTACAATAAAGATGGCCATAAAGATATTATTTATACCTGCGGCGATAATGCTGATTACTCCCAGGTGCTTAAACCCTATCATGGTATTTATATTTATTTAAATGATGGAAAAAATAATTTTAAGCAGCAATACTTTTATCATATGAACGGTTGTTACAAAGCATTGGCAAGAGATTATGATAATGATGGCGATACAGATATTGCTGCCATTTCTTTTTTTGCTGACTATGCTAAAAATGAGGACGAAGGATTTTTATACCTGCAAAATGAAGGAAGCGATTCTTTTAAGCCATTTTCATTACCACAGGGTCGTGCAGGCAGATGGCTTACCATGGATGCTGGAGATTTGGATGGCGACGGAAAAATTGATTTGGTACTGGGCAATTTTTCGTACGGTCCGGTTTTGATGCAGCCAAAAGTAGATTGGGTAAAAGGAGCCAGTTTTTTATTTTTAAAAAATAAGGGGAAATAAGCCAATTATTTTTTTTCAATTAAAGGGTTGTTTATCTTATGTGAATAGATTGGTGGTTACCCGTTTTTAAATTAATGACAGCTATTTGCTGTAATTAATTTCTAAATCCTTTTGACAATACTGCAATTATATTGCATAAGTTTTACTCTTCAACCCTTTAAAAATTCTTATCTTCAAAAATGTATTTTCAAAATTAAGCACACCAGTCTTGCTGGTTTCCAATTCAATTAAAAAAAAATAAATATTGTTACCATTGAATAAAAAAGTACATTTAAATCACAATTAAAAATTGTAATTAAAATTATGAAATTAAAGCTGTTTTTATTTATTGCAGGTTTCATTTTTACAACATCTCTGTCAGCACAAAAAGTTATGGCGGGCTGGCAAAATCTTTTTAATGGAAAAGATTTAACGGGGTGGAAGCAATTAGCGGGAACAGCAAATTTTAGAGTAGAGGATGGTATAATTGTGGGTACTACCGTTGCTAATTCCCGAAATACTTTTTTAGTAACTGAAAAAGATTATGGAGATTTTATTTTAGAGGCAGATGTATGGGTGGAAGATGAAGAAGGTAATGCCGGGATTCAAACCCGTAGCCATTTTGATGCAGCAGCTTTTAATGGACAGGGAAAAGTCTACGGCCGCCAGTGCGATATCGATCCCACCCCTCGCCGGTGGACCGGTGGCATTTACGATGAGGGCAGAAGAGAATGGCTTTACCCCATGCAATTAAATGCAAAAGCACAAAATGCATTTAAAAAAGGCGCATACAATCATTATAAAATTGAATGCATTGGTAACGAAATGAAAACCTGGGTAAATGGTATAGCTACTGCTTATGTAGTTGACACAATCGATGCAAGTGGTTTTATTGGATTGCAGGTGCATGCTATTCAAAATGCAGCTAATGCCGGTAAAAAAGTTTGTTATAAAAATATTCGTATTAAAACAACCGGGTTGGTACCCACACCATTTGCTGCAAATGTGTATGTAGCAAATTTTGTAATAAATAATTTAACGGCTTACGAAAAGCAAGATGGCTGGCGTTTATTATTTGATGGTAAAACAAACCATGGGTGGAAGAGTGCAAAAGGAACCGGCTTTCCTGAAAAGGGATGGATGATAAATAATGGCACACTGGCAGTTATTGGTGCCGAGGGTAAAGAAGCATCAAATGGTGGCGATATAATTACCAACGACCAATTTGCATCATTCGATTTGTCGTTTGAATTTAAATTAACCGCCGGAGCCAACAGCGGCCTTAAATATTTTGTAACACTGGCCGAGCAAAGTACAGGATCTGCAATTGGCCTGGAGTACCAGGTGCTGGATGATACTTTACACCCCGATGCAAAAATGGGCCGAGAGGGCAACCGTACATTAGCATCTTTATACGATTTGATTAAAGCAGAAAAACAAAAAAGATTTTTACGCCCCATTGGTCAATGGAATTTTGGAAGAATCATTGTGTATCCCAACGATAAAGTAGAACATTATCTGAATGGCGTAAAAGTGTTACAATATATCAGGGGGTCAAAAGAATTTAAAGATATGGTGGCCATCAGCAAATACGTTATTTGGAAAAATTTTGGAGAAGCACCACAAGGGCACATTCTTTTGCAGGATCATGGTAATACTGTTGCTTACAGAAGTATTAAAATAAAACAATTGAAGTGGTAAAATATTTTAAGGTTTAAAATTCATTACAATAAAAAATAAAAACTATGTCACAATCACGCAGGCATTTTATTAAAAATACCATTATTACTACTGCCGGAGTTTATATGGGCAGTTCGGCTTTTAGTGCTAAAAGTTATAATAAAATTATTGGTGCCAACGATCGGGTAAGGGTAGGTGTGGTTGGCTTTTCTGACCGGCACCGGAGTTCTCATCTTCCCTGCTTTATGAACCATTACAAAGAATTAAATTTCGACCTGGTTGCGGTGTCAGACATCTGGAAAAAAAGAAGAGAAGAAGGTGTTGCACTCTGGAAAGAAAAAATGGGACATGATATTGTTGCCTGCCGCAACAACGAAGAGATGTATGATAAAAAATTAGTGGATGCCGTTTTTATCGGCACCGCCGATTTTCAACATGCGCTGCATGCTGTTGAAGCAGTAAAAGCTGGTTGTGATGCCTATGTTGAAAAACCTTTTGCAGAAACTATGGAAGATAACCGCGGAGCTTTAAAAGCAATAAAAGCAACAAACAGGATAATACAAATTGGATCGCAAAGAAGAAGCGGCGCAAACTATATTGCTGCAAATGATTTTATACGCTCCGGAAAATTTGGTCCTGTAACAATGGTGGAACTTAGTTGGAATGTAAATCAACCTGGCCGCTGGCGCAGGCCGGCATTGCTGAGCCAGTTAAAGCAGGAAGATACCGACTGGAAAAGATTTTTAATGAACAGGCCTGCCGATAATTTTGATGCAAGAAAATATTTAGAGTACCGTTTGTTCTGGCCCTATTCCTCCGGTTTACCCGGGCAGTGGATGAGCCACCAGATTGACACCGTGCATTGGTTTACCGGCTTTGATCACCCAAGATCTGTAGTGGCTAACGGTGGCATATACATGTGGAAGGACGGTCGCAAAAACTGGGATACTATGACAGCAGTATTTGAGTATGGTCCTGCTAACGATATAACGTCCGGTTTCCAGGTTTCCTTTGCGTCACGCATGCATAATGGCGATGAAAAACCTTCGGAGATATATTATTCAAACGGTGGAGAATTAAATCTTATTACCAACACTGTTTCTCCCAATGGAGGGCTTTCAAAAAGGTTTGCTGATGAAATGAAAATGCAGCCTAACCTGTTAACTCCTCAAACATTATCTTCATCAGAAGCGGTGGTGGCATCTGCAAATACCGGCGGCGATAAACTTACCAGTAATCATGTGCGTAACTGGATGGAATGTATCCGCAGCCGTAAACAACCTAATGCCCCGGTAGAAGCTGGATACAATCATTCTATTGCCACAATTATGACCACTGCAGCGGCACACACCGGTGCTAAAGTAACTTTTGACGAAAAGAAACAGGAAGTAATGGCAAATGGTAAAGTATTTAAATATTAATGTTTAAAACTATGCCTAAACTTTTTTTTATTGTAAGTTTATTAGCAACCACAACATGCGTGGCACAGCAAAAAGGTTTTGTTATTGCAGAAAATAAAAATAAAAAACAGGTAGACATTTTATATAACAATAAATTACTTACTGCTTATTGTTATTACGATTCCAGCCGTAAGCCTGTACTTTTTCCGGTAAACACCGTGGATGGAATAACTGTTACCCGGGGTTATCCTTTTAAAATAGTTGCAGGCGAAAGAACAGATCATCCGCACCACACCGGTATCTGGTTAAATTACGAATCGGTAAACGGGCTCGATTTCTGGAATAACTCTACGGCAATTGCTGTTGATAAAAGAGAAAAGTATGGCACTATTGCACATCAGCAAATCATCAATAAAAAAATTACCAACACAGCTGCATCACTTACTGCTGCTGCCATTTGGATAAGGGCTGATAAAAAAATTTTATTGAACGAAATAACCAAATTTAGCTTTAGTGTAAAAGGAAACGATTTTATTATTGACCGTATTACCTCACTTACCGCTGCTGATACCACTGTTATTTTTAAAGATGTAAAAGATGGTTTGTTTGCCATTCGTGTAGCCAGAGAACTGGAGCTGCCCTCCAAAGAAAAAAGCAGTTTTACAGATGATAAAGGAAATATAACTGCTGTTGCAGCATCGGGCACGGCAGTTACAGGAATGTATTATGGCAGCACCGGCTTAAAAGGCGATTCGGTATGGGGCAGTAAGGGAAATTGGGTTATGCTTACCGGTAAAAAAGAAGGACAAGAAATAACGATTGGTATTATTGATCATCCACAAAATATTGGTTATCCTGCTTACTGGCATGCCAGGGGTTATGGCCTGTTTGCCATAAATCCTTTGGGCAAAAAAGTTTTTAGTAATGGTAAAGAGGAATTAAATTTTTCTTTACAACCGGGCCAATCGGTTACTTTCCGGTACCGTGTAATTATTCATTCCGGTAATTTTTTATCTCCCAAAAAAATGAATAATTTTTTTAATGATTTTGCCAAAGTAAAATAAAAAATCAAAGACCGATCTAAGCCCTTTTATTTTCCTCTAACAATTACTTATTTAAACGCTCCAAACTGTACTCCAGCATTCCAAGCTGTGGTAAACCGTTTTACACTTTCTGACAAAGTTTTTATACAATACCAGCAGCTGCATCAGGGCAGCGCCAAATACATTTAATTTTAGTTTTCTTCAAAAAAAAATTATGGGAGATTTTCAAATAAAAGAACAACCAAAATTGTATGATGTAATTATTGTGGGGTCCGGAGCCGGTGGAGGTATGGCAGCATATACATTGGCGAATGCTGGTCTTAAGGTAGCATTAATTGAGGCTGGCCCGCAGTATGATCCTGCAAAAAATGTAACACAAATGAAATGGCCTTGGGAATCTTTGCGCAGAGGGGCTGCTACAAGATTCAGGCCGTTTGGCGATTTTGATGCGTCTTATTGGGGGTGGGATATTGATGGCGAGCCTTACACAAAAGCTGCTGGTACCGAATGGCATTGGTGGCGCAGCCGCATGGTGGGTGGAAGAACCAATCATTGGGGTAGAATTTCATTGCGATTTGGCCCTAAAGATTTTAAACGAAAAAGTATTGATGGCCACGGAGACGATTGGCCGATTGGTTATGAGGATGTAAAACCTTTTTATGATAAAGTGGATAAACTGATAGGGGTTTTTGGAACTAATGAAGGCTTGGAAAATGATCCGGATGGATATTTCCTTCCACCACCAAAACCGCGTTTGCATGAAATGATGATAAAAACAGCGGCTTCTTCTGTGGGTGTAAAAGTTATTCCAGGACGATTATCGATTCTTACAAAAAAAATTAATGAACGGCGGGGTGCATGCTTCTATTGTGCACAATGCAACAGAGGTTGCCAGGTTTACGGTGATTTTTCCGCTTCATCAGTGCTTGTAAATCCTGCAATGGAAACAGGTAATGTTGATTTGTATACTAATGCAATGGCACGTGAAGTGCTAACTGATAAAGAAGGATTGGCTAAAGGTATTTCCTACGTTGATAAAATAACAATGCAGGAGTACCGGGTAAAAGGTAAGACAGTAGTGCTGGCAGCCAGTGCATGTGAATCTGCCCGAATATTATTAAATTCAAAATCAGATCAGCACCCCAATGGTTTAGCCAACTCCAGTAACCTTGTTGGAAAATATTTGCACGACTCTACCGGTGCAGCCATGGGAGGTATTGTACCGGCGTTGTTCGACAGAAAAAGATATAATGAAGATGGAGTAGGCGGCATGCATGTGTATACGCCCTGGTGGCTGGATAATAAAAATTTAGATTTTCCACGTGGGTACCATATTGAATATGGTGGTGGTATGGGTATGCCATTATATGGATTTAATTGGGGATTTGAAAATCTGAATGGAAAATTTAAAGCGAATGGAGAAACTAAAGAAGCCGGTGGATATGGCTCTACTTTAAAACAAGATGTAAGGCGTTTTTATGGTGCCAGTATTGCAATGGCGGGCCGTGGAGAAGCGATTCCTTTGGAAAGTAACAAGTGCGAAATTGATACCGATGTAGTTGATAAATATGGTATACCCGTTTTAAAATTTGATGTAAAATGGAGTGATAATGAAATTAAACAGGCAAAACATATGAAACAAACGTTTCAGGAAATTATGCATGCCATGGGCGCAGTACCCACTTGGGGAACTGATGCGACACCCGAAAATAAATATGGCCTGGAAGCTCCAGGAAAAATTATTCATGAAGCTGGAACTGTAAGAATGGGGGATGATAAAACTACATCGGTATTGAATAAATACAACCAGGCGCACGATTGTAAAAATTTATTTGTAATGGATGGCGGCGCATTTGTTTCGCAGGCAGACAAAAATATAACATGGACGATTTTGGCTTTGGCCATGAGGGCTTCTGAATATTTAATACAACAGCTAAAACAAAAAAATATTTGATGGTATCACTATTTTAAAAAATTATGGAAAGAAGAAAATCATTAAAAATTATAGGGCTTAGTGCCTTGTCTTCAAGCTTATTATTAAATGCCTGTGAGCAAAAGCCGAAAGAAATTTTGGAAAAAAGTGCTGACCCAATCTCAGGTATTGACAGGACAGCAGAAGAAAAAGCGAATGACAGCATATTAATAACTGGTAAAATATTTACTGACCACGAACGAAAAACTATTGCCGTATTAAGCGATATTATCATTCCCGCTGATGCTTTTTCTGCAAGTGCAACAACCGCTGGGGTACCACAATTTATAGAAACTATTGCTATAGACATGCCGCAACATCAAACCCCTTTAAGAGGTGGTTTACGCTGGCTCGATTTGCAATGTATTAAACGGTTTCAGCAACCATTTATCAATTGCACACCCCAACAACAAATTGCAATTGTTGATCAAATCGCATATCCCGCCAGGGCAAAACCTGCCATGAAGCAAGGGGTTGTTTTTTTTAATTTAATGAGAAATCTTGTAATCTCTGGTTTTTATACCTCTAAAGAAGGAATAAAAGATCTTGATTACAAAGGTAACACTGCTAACCAGTGGAATGGAGTTCCGGAAGATGTACTAAAGCAATATGGATTAAAGTATACAGAAAAAGAATTGAGAGAGTGTATTAGTTTTTAAGTTTAAAAGCCATTGTGCAATTCAGTAAATCAGTTTATTTAACTTAAAAAAAATAATCCCGAACAATAGTTATGGTAATTTCAACAAAGCAATTATTTAAAATTATTTTTTTAAATAATTTTTTAGTGTGTTCAGTAATTGCGCATGCACAAAATACTGAAAAAGATCTCATTCAATATGTTGATCCTTTTATTGGTGCCGTAGGAGAGGGGCATACTTTTGCGGGAGCCACATTACCTTACGGTATGGTAAAACTTGGCCCCGATTGCTTACCCATGAATGCTAATTCGGGTTATAATGCCGATGGTTTGTTGAAGGGTTTCAGTCATGTACATGTATCGGGTACGGGTGGCCCGCCAAAATACGGTAACGTATTGGTTGCTGCAACAAGTGGCGAACTAAATATTAAAGAGTATGCCACCAATCGTACAAACGAAAAAGCAAGTCCCGGCTATTTTTCAGTAAGGCTTCCAAAATATAATATCACTTCCGAATTTACAGTTACGCATAGTGTTGGCTTTCATCAATACACATCGCAAAATAATTTACCACTTCATTTGCTGTTTGATCTTGGAAGTTTTTTAAGCTGGGGTGGTTATAAGGAACCGGGAGAATTAGACCAGGAGATTGTAGGTTCGGAAATAAAAATTCTTTCTGCTACAGAACTTGAAGGTTACACTAGGGTTAGAGGAGGTTGGAATGTAGGCGAGGCTTACACTGTATTTTTTTATGCAATTGCAGATAAGCCAGCGGATGAATATGGCACCTGGAAGTTGGGGCAGTTGCATAGCGCATCAAAAGGAGAAACAGATACAGGGGCACCAACGGGAGCATATTTTACATATAATAATACCAATGGAAAACAGGTGAAATTAAAGGTGGGTGTATCATTTATCAGCACAGGAAAAGCAAGGCAGAATATTCAAACAGAAATCAATCATTGGGATTTTAGTAAAGTTAAAAAAGATGCAGCGGAGCAATGGAATAAAAAACTTAACACCATTTATGTTAGCTCTTCAAACGAAGAACAAAAAAAAATATTTTATTCAGCGCTGTACAGAACAATGCTGATGCCGGTAAACCGCACTGGCGAAAATCCTAAATGGAATAATGCCATTCCTTACTACGATGATTTTTTTTGTATTTGGGATACTTACCGTGCTACGCATCCATTACTAACCCTGATACAAAAAGATCAACAGGTACAAATGATAAATTCCCTGCTTGATATTTACCAGCAGGAAGGTTATATGCCCGATGCCCGAAGCGGTAACTACACAGGAAGAACCCAGGGTGGAAGTAATACCGATGTATTAATTGCAGATGCTTTTGTAAAAGGCTTGAAGGGTATTGATTATCCTCTTGCACTTAAGGCCATGCTTACAAACGCAGCGGTGGCACCAGGTGGCGATGAAAGAAAATGGGGCCGCGGAGGATTATGGGATTATAATAAGCTGGGCTACGTATCCACCGATTTTGAAAGAGGCGGAAGCAGAACTATGGAATATGCTTATAATGATTATTGCATTGCATTGGTAGCAAAAGGTTTGGGTAAAGACAGTATTGCACGTAAATATTTTAAACAATCTTTTAACTGGCAAAACATTTGGAACCCACAAATAAAAAGTAATGGTACCGCAGGTTTTGTTTGGCCCAAAAAAAGAGATGGCACCTGGGATAAAAAATGGAATGTGCATCAAAGCGAAGGGTTTCGTGGCTGGCTGTACGAAGGTAATTCCTGGGAATATTCTTTATACGTTCCCCAAAATATGGAGGGCTTAATAAAAAAAGCTGGAGGAGCCGCAGCCTTTACCAAAAGGCTGGATACTTTTTTTACAAAGCAATCAAAAATTTTTCATCCATGGCTAAATGATTATTACAATGTAAATAATGAGCCCGGCTTTTTAACACCAGCATTGTACAATTATGTGGGTAAACCTTACAAATCAAATCAAACCATCCGAAAAATTATAGCTCAGAATTATACCACCAAACCTGATGGGTTGCCGGGTAACGATGATGCCGGTAGCATGTCTGCCTGGTATGTGTTTAATGCTATGGGTTTTTTTCCGGTAGCAGGCCAGGATCTTTATATGATAACTACGCCAATGTTTGAAGAAGTAATATTGAATTTAGGTAATCAAACCACACTTAAAATTATAAGCAAAGGATTAAGCCAGAAAAATGTTTATATTCAATCTGTAAAATTAAACGGCCAACTGCTTAACCGCAGCTGGTTTACGCATACCGAAATAAAAAACGGAGCGTTGCTGGAATTTGATATGATTGATAAGCCTTCTGCATGGGCCACTACACCAATACCAACACCAACTATAAAATATTAATATTGAAACCAGCATCATTTAAAATAGGTTTATTTTGTATAGGCCTCGATTCCTACTGGGAACAGTTTGAAGGCTTAAAAGAAAGGCTGGAAGGTTACCTTTCTGTGGTGCATAATAAATTAGTTGCAATACACCCACAAATTGTAAACGTTGGTTTGGTTGATACTGTAGACAAAGCATTTGATGCCGGTCAAAAATTTAAAACTGAAGATGTTGATATCATCTTTCTTTATGTTTCCACTTATGCCTTATCATCAACTGTACTACCTGTTGTACTTCGGGCAAAAGTTCCTGTAATTATTTTAAATTTATCTCCCCAACCAGCCATTAATTATGCCGCTTTTAACCAACTTGAAAACCGCACACAAATGACTGCTGAATGGCTGGCCTTTTGTAGTGCTTGCCCGGTTCCGGAAATTGCAAATGTTTTTAAAAGAACGGGTATAAAGTTTCATCAGGTTACAGGTACACTTCACCAGGATGAAGTATGCTGGATTGAAATAAAAGAGTGGATAGAAGCGGCAAGTGTAAGCCACGCCATAAGCTATAACCGTATGGGGTGTATGGGTAATTATTATTCGGGCATGCTGGATATATATTCAGACATAACCTTACAAATAAAATATTTTGGCGGCCATTTTGAAATGCTTGAAGTGGATGAGTTAACGGCATTGAGAAAAGAGGTACCTGCAGACAAAATACAGCAAAGGGTAAAAGATTTTATGCAAATTTTTGAAGTGGACCCGGATTGTGCAGAAGAAGAATTGCAGCTTGCTGCTGCCACATCGCTGGCCCTGGACGTAATGGTTGCAAAATATAAATTAGGATCCATTGCTTATTATTATAAAGGTGCCGGAAATAAGGATAATGAAGAAACAATCAGTTCTATTATACCTAGCAACTCAATGTTAACTGCAAATAATATTCCAGTGGCCGGCGAGTATGAAATAAAAAATGCACAGGCCATGAAAATTATGGATTGCTTTGGGGCAGGTGGATCGTTTACAGAATATTATGCCATGGATTACATTGACGATGTAGTTTTGATGGGGCATGACGGCCCTGGTCACATTGCTATTGCCGAGGGTAAAACTAAAGTAAGGCAAATGAAAGAGTTTCATGGAAAAATTGGTAGAGGTTTATCGGTTGAAATGACGGTGAAATATGGCCCTGTTACCTGTTTATCGGTTGTTGAAAATGGAAAAGGAGAACTTTTTTTATTGGTAGCCGAAGGCCATTCTGTACCAGGCCCAATTTTGCAAATTGGGAACACTAATAGCAGGTACAAGTTTTCAATAGGTGCAAGAAAATTTGTGAATGATTGGAACAGCCATGCCCCAGCACATCATTGTGCCGTAGGCTTGGGGCATATTGCATCCAAAATTATAAAACTGGGTGCCTTATTAAATATGCAGGTAATACAGGTTTGTTGATTTCCATATTATACTCTTCAGGAAGATAGATTATAATCACTCCAAAAATTTTATCTACACTATTGATTTAATTATCAGAAAGTACAAAAAAAAAGATTATTCTGCTATGGTCCAGTAAGCATGCTGTTGGTAGTTTTGAAAATAGTTAATGCTTTAAACGATTGCAATGAAAAATGATCTTTCTCCAATGCAAATTTTACAATACCAGCAAAATGGATTTGTAATTATTGAAGACTTTCTTTCTTCCGGTGAATTAATTAGCTGGCGCATTGCGCTGGAAGAATCTATTTTAAAAAGACAAGGCAATAAAATGCCTGATCGAAAAGAAGTGTATGGCAAGGGAGATGATGCCGATAAATCGTACTATGATAATGTTTTTGACCAGATGATTAACCTGTGGCAGGATAATGAAAATATGCGATCAATAATGCTTGATGAAAGACTGGGAAAAATGGCTGCTCAGTTGTCAGGCGTAGATGGTATTCGTATCTGGCACGATCAGGCACTCATAAAAAAACCATGGTCAAATCCAACTTCATGGCATCTGGATACTCCGTACTGGTCTTTCAGCGATAGAAGAGCATTGTCTATTTGGGTTGCACTTGATGATGCAACCTATGAAAATGGCTGTTTGTTTTTTATCCCCGGTTCTTACAATAAAACTACTTTTGAAAATCCAGGCATCGGAAAAAATATGGGTGAGATATTCAAAGTGTACCCGGAGTTTAACCAATCTAAATCAATCCCTGCACCCATGAAAGCAGGAAGCTGTTCTTTTCACAATGGGCTAACCATACATGGCGCTCATGCTAACATGACACCGGGGTATCGCAGGGCAATGACATGTGCCTACATGCCTGATGGAAGCACTTATAACGGCACTCAAAATATTTTAAGCGATGCACAAATTGCCAAATTAAACATAGGGGATTTATTGAACGATGAGCAACAAAATCCTTTAATTTATAGCAAAAAACCAGTAATGGAAACGGCAAAATTGCCTAAAATCACCAGTGTGTAATGAATAAGCTGAGTTTTTGTTTTCTATTTTTATTTTTTGTTTTGTGTAAATTAAAGGCACAGGAGCAGCCGCTTTATATTTTTTTGAATGCCTCCCCCGGCAGAAACTTTACTGTGGCCAAACCTGCTTCTTTTAACCCAAAGGTTTTTAGTGCGATAATAAAAAAAATTGATGCGCCGGATAATAAAAAAATGCGGTTGGGTATCTCTGCAATTTTCGATTTTCTTTCTACCAACATTGATTCGGTTGAAAAAAGTTTAGACAACTTTATGCTGATTAGCCAGCAATTAAAAGTGCCTATCTTAATAAATTTAGATGGCATAAACTGGTTAAATGGCCATCCTGAATTATGGAATTGGTGGGATCCTAAAAAGCCTGGCTTTAATCCGGATAATAAAAAAAATGTTGAATGGGCGGACTGGAATGATTCCAGTGCAGTAAAAATTGGCTGGCGTAATTGGGGCAGGCAACTGCGTGTACTTCCTGCACCTAACCTATCAAGCCCTGCTATAATAAATGCTCAAATCACAGCGCTTGAAAGATTAGTTCCCCGAATTGTAAATTGGTATCGGTTATTACCAGAACATGAAAAATATTTATTGGGTGGTGTAAAATTGGGCCACGAAACCAGCATTGGTGTAAATGCTTATTATTATAAAAACGGCAATCGTTACCAGGAGCAAATGCCCAACAATAATAGTTTAGATCCATTAGAAAGTTTTAATGCCGCAGCAGGTTTTAACGGTGGTTTATCTCAAATTGGTTATGCAGCGGTAAAAACTGCAGGTATAAAAAACAAAGGGCAGCTTACGGCTGTCGACCTGGAAAAAGTAGTATATAATTTTTTGAATACCCTAAGCCATACCGCTTTTAAATTAGGGTTACCCAAAAATTTAATTTATACTCACCAGGGTGGCAATTTTGCGCCCTGGGAAAAACATCTATCCTTTGCTGCAGGTTGCAACGATTTTTCTATTCCGGGATGGAGCTTTTATGATACCGACCCCAACAACGCCGGAGATTTAGGCGAGGTAATTGATAAAAGAATAATACCGGGTTGGGCAGCAGTAGAGTGGTGGTGGGCAGGATCGAACAAAGAAGAATGGATTCATCATCTTAACACAACTCTACAATTTAAAAACTGTCGCTTTCTGGCAATATATAATTGGGAGAATGGCCTGGAAAAATCTGAAGATGGAATACAGGCAGTGAAAGAAGTTGTAGCAAACTGGAAGTAAAAGAAATTTGGTGAGCGCTTTAAAAGTTATTTAAAATTCGTATTACTTGCTTCATGATAACCACTAAGCAGTGTAATTTAAAATTTACTTTAATTGTATGAAAATAATACATTGTTTAGTTGCTTTATGTGCACTTATTATACCCTTTAACACATTATCGCAATCTGCCCCAAAAAAAAATATTGTTATTGCTTCTTCACAGGGCATTCAAAAAATTAACCTGGATGGTAATTGGGATTTTGCAGTTGCAGAGGGCAATCTTATACCGGCTTCTTCAGCACCCGCAGCCATTGATACAAAAGCAAAAGAAATATTTGCTGAAGAAAATAAAAATAGATGGAATACTATTGAGGTGCCACAATTTCTTAACCGTATTTCGTGGTGGTTACCCAATGTTTCTGTTGCATATGAGCAACAGGAAATTGATCGTGTTGCAAAATTGCCTAAGGGTGCTGCTACTGCTTCGGCTGCCTGGTATGCTAAAAATATAGATATGCCAAAAACAGGAAGTCTAAAAGAAGTTCATACAAATTTTGAAGGAGTTGCATTGGTTTCACGGGTATATATCAATGGCGTTTATGTGGGAGGGCATTTGGGCATGTTCGGGTCTTTTAAATGCCGTTTAACACCACACTTAAAACCAGGGCCAAATCAATTGCTGGTGTATGTTGAGCGTGGAGTAAAATCCAAAGACGGAGATAAAATTGTTTCGGTAGAAGTTAGTGTTCCGGTTACGCAAAATATGTTATTGTCATTAAACAAAAGCATGTTTGATAAAATAGGTCCACGCTATAATGTAATGGGTATTTGGTTGCCGGTAACTTTGGAAATAGCTGAAACAGGTGGCCGTATTGCTGATGTTTTTTTTAACCCCCGGCTCAACGGACACCTCATGCAGTTCACAATGGAAAATCCGGATGCGGCAAAATATGTTACAGGTAAATTAATTTATACTATTACTAATAAACGAACGGGCAAAATATTAGTTTCCCAAACGGTTAATCCTGCTTTAAAACTTACTCCGGGGCAAAGCACCACTTTTACCATTGAAAAGAAATCATTAAAACCAGAATTGTGGTCGCCTGATATTCCTAACCTGTATATAATGGATGTACGATGGATGTCTTTACAGGGAAAACTAATTCATCAATGGAAAGAGCAGGTGGGCTACAGAACAATTGAAGCAAAAGGTAACCAGGTATATCTTAACGGAAAAAAATATTGGTCACGGGGTGCAAATATGGCCCCGTATGGTTATAAACCTAACGATAAAAAAGTGGCTAATCATTTTTTAAAATTGATGCATGATGGCAATACAGTCATCACCCGTTCTCATGGTAATCCCTGGAATAATATGTGGTTTACGGCAGCCGATGAAATTGGTATTGGTGTAAGTTGCGAAGGTGCCACCTGGGTATTGCTTGCAAAAGAAATACCGCCGGCAGGTAATATTGCTGCGTGGAAAAAGGAACAACTTGAAATAGTTAAACAATACAGAAATCATCCCAGCATTTTATTTTATGTAGTGTCTAATGAAGGATTAGCGCAGGGTGAAGATTTTAAAAATGCTGAAAAACTTGCTATTTACAACGATGTAATTACAAGCATGCGACAGATAGATAACTCCCGGTTGATCTTTCAAACATCGGGCAATCCTGATCATTTAAAAGTGGCCGATATAGAAGATACTCACTCATACTGGGATTGGTACTGGTCTTCATCTTATGTAAATGATTATACCATAAAAGGGCATGGACTGCCTCATAATGATCGTCCGTTTTTAAACCAGGAGGCCGCTGTTCCGTATAGTATGATTGATGATGGCAGTGTGCATCCCTCTTATATTCCCCGCTACTGCGCCCAGGCATGGGTGGGAGATGCCGGAGTATTTGATGGAGACAATTCTTATTTTCAGGAGCATATAAGGGCAGTGTCTAAACTAAAGGTTGAAAAGTTGCGGTACAGTAAACAGGCATTACCTACTGCAGGATACATGTTGTTCAGTAATGTTACTTGGATACAGCATGCCTTATCGCAACCTATTGAAAAATGGAAACCATTTCCTGTTTATTACAGTGTTAAGGAAGCTTACCAGCCGGTATTGGCAGGATTGGAAAGTACACAACATGTTTTTTATACAGGCAGTATTTTAAACACACAACTGTTTGTTGTAAACGATGATATTAATGCAAAGCATTTTAAAAATCTTCATGCACATATAATTTTTAAAAATGAACAGGGCAAAACAATTACCACTCAAAATGTAGCAGTTGGTGATGTAGACTACTCCGCGGTAAAAAAAGTAGGAGTGCAAATACAAATTCCAACGGCATCGCAAGAAAAAAACATAATAGGTGTAACGTTGTTTGATGGTAAAACAATGCTCAGTAATAACAATTACCCTGTACGCATTCTTCAAAAGCAATCCATATTAAATACTTACACCAAAAAACCATTGGTAACTTATGCCGGGGTACAACCACAGTTGGTAAAATATTTAAAAGATGCCGGGATTCATGCAAATGAAATTAATGCTTTAGGTTCGGGCAGGGCAGATGTAATAATTGTAGGGGCCGGCGACGTAACATCGGGTAAAGAAAAATTTACGGCTCTTTTAAAACCTGGTGGCAAACTTATTGTTTTATCTCAGGGCCAAAAGGCGCAACGTTTTTGTAAAGAAATTATAGCAACTTATAATGATTCTGCTGCAGCAATTATTGATAATTCCATTAACTCAGAAAATTCTGTGCAAATGGTAAGAGGCGAATTTGTAGAAATGCTGAATTATAAAAATGCTGCTTCATTATTTAATGGCCTTAGGTTAATGGATTGGAAATGGTGGAGCACAGGAGACGATAAACCGGCATTTGTTACCATTGCCAGCCATAAAATAAAAAAAGAAAATGAAAACGTGATTCCAATCGGTCGTTACCTGGAGCCTCATGCTTACTGGAGCGGTAACCTGGATGAAGTGTATAAACAAAAAATTGGATATCCTGTGTTTGCGGTCAATTACAATTGGGGGCAGTTAATAGTTTGCGACCTGGTTATTGAGGCAGCACTTGATTACGACCCCAGGGCAGGGCAAACGTTATTAAATTTAATTGCTGCAGCAATAAAAAAATAAAAGTGGGTTAAGAAAAACATAAAAACTGAACGGCTTTACTCAGTATTAAATAATATTCAAAAAATTTAATGATGAAATTTATAAAGATTTATTTTGCTGTTTTTATACTGTTGCTTTCAACAATTTTACCTGCACAGGATTTAAAAATAATTAATCCAGATCTTTTAAAGGAGTGGCCCGCCTCTTGGGTTTCTATGGCAGATGTGCCCCAAAAAGAATATGGCGTTTATCATTTTAGAAAATCATTTAGCCTGGCAGTTAAACCACAAAATTTTGTAGTACATATAAGTGCTGATAACCGCTACCGTTTGTTTGTAAACGGAACGGCTGTATGTACAGGGCCTGCACGTGGAGATCTTTACAACTGGTATTTTGAAACAATCGACATTGCACCATTCCTTAAAAATGGCAGCAACACCATTGCCGCACTTGTATGGAATATGGGAACCTTTGCGCCGGTGGCTCAGGTAAGTAACCGTACCGCTTTTGTAATGCAGGGTAATACTGTAAAAGAAAGTGTGGTTAATACCGGTGACGGCTGGAAAGTTTATAAAAACAATTCGTATAAACCTTGCTCAACAGACAATGCTAAACGAATGAACACTTACATGGTAATTGGGCCGGGAGACGAAGTAGATGCAACGCTTTATCCCTGGGGATGGGAACAAAATAATTTCAATGACTCAAGCTGGCAACCCACTATTAATATTTCCAAACCTTCGGCAGTGGGTTATGGTACCGACAACTTTTGGACGCTTGTGCCCCGCAACATTCCATTAATGGAGGAAAGCCCGCAACGAATAACAACTATTAGAACAAAAGATAGTACAGCAATTGACAACGGCTTTTTATCAGGTAAAAGCGCTTTAATTATTCCAGCAAATAAAACTATTAATATATTGCTCGATCAAACTTTCAACACAGTAGCTTATCCGGAGTTATTGGTTAGTAAGGGTAAAGATGCAACGATAAAATTAACTTACGCCGAAGCATTGGTAACTACAGACGGGCATAAAAAAAATCGTAATGATGTAGCAGAAAAGTTGATGATTGGTAACTACGATATTTTTAAAACCGAAGGTGGCACCAACAGGTTATTTCGTCCGTTATGGCTACGCACTTTTCGTTATATTGAAATGCAGATTACTACAAAAGAAGAGCCTCTTGTAATAAATGATTTTTACGGCATGTACACGGGTTATCCATTTAAAGTAAAATCTTCTTTTACCAGTAATGATCAATCGTTGCAACAAATTTGGGATGTTGGCTGGCGTACCGCCCGTTTATGTGCCGGCGAAACTTATTTTGATTGCCCTTACTACGAGCAATTGCAATACGAAGGAGATACCAGGATACAATCATTGATATCTTTGTATGTTACCGGCGATGATCGTTTGATGCGTAAAGCAATAATTGATTTTAATAATTCCCGTGTTCCCGAAGGGCTCACGCAGGGCAGGTATCCCAGTAATCGCCTGCAGGTAATTCCACCGTTCTCTTTATACTTTGTTTCTATGGTGTACGATTATTTAATGCACCGTAAAGATGAAAAATTTGCAGAAAGTTTTTTAATGCCGGTACGGGGCGTGTTAGATTGGTATGAAAAAAGAATTGATAAAGAAAAACAAATGCTGGGCCCTATGAAGTGGTGGAACTTTGTAGATTGGAATCTTTCGTGGCCGCATGGTACACCAGATGGCGCCAATGAAGGCAATTCATCAATAATTTCATTGCAATATGTTTACACCTTGCAGCAGGCTGCTGTAATTTTTGAACATTTTGGTAAACACGGGGAAGCTCTTTATTATAAAAAATTAGCCGCTGCAATTAATGCAGGTGTTTACAGGCAATGTTTTAATAATACAAAGGGAGTAATGGCAAATACACCACAAAAAAATACTTACAGTCAGCATGCAAGTATTATGGGAGTTTTAACAGGGAGTATTCCAGAAAAAGATATGAAGTCGGTGATGAATGCTGTATTGAAAGATACCAGCCTTAGCCAGGGCACTTTTTATTATCGTTTTTATTTAACCCGTGCTTTAAAAAAAGCGGGTATGGCTAATATGTATTATGCACAATTAAAACCCTGGAGAGATATGCTGGATATGGGCTTAACCACCTTTGCCGAAAATCCCGATCCTACCCGGTCAGATTGCCATGCCTGGAGCTCCAGCCCCAACTACGATTTTTTTGCAACCATTTGCGGCATTATTCCCGGCAAACCGGGTTTTGCATCCGTAATTATAGAACCGGCCATGGGCGAATTGCAACAGGTAAAAGCTGTTATGCCTCATCCTGATGGAGAAATAACAGTATCGCTGGAAAGAAAAGGTGTTGATGGTGTTGCAGCAGTAATTTCATTGCCGGCAAATATTACCGGATCATTTATATGGAAAGGAAAATCAGTTAATCTTAAAAGCGGAATGCAGAAAATTAATTTATAATTTAAAAAAGCGGCGCTTAAAAAAAATGATCATAAAATAAGTGAGATGATTTTTTTAAAAAAAAATATATCAATAACACATAACAAAGTTGTTTACGCCGGTATAATTTTATTTATGCTGATGGCAGTACATAAAGGTACTGCTGCAATTGTGCTTTCTCCTTTATTCAGCAGCAATATGGTATTGCAACAAAAAGATAAGGTGGCTTTATGGGGCCAAAGTGAAATAAATAAAACTGTGGTTGTAATTACTTCATGGAATAATAAAAAGTACCGCACTCTGGCAGATTCCGGGGGAAATTGGAAAGTAGAAGTTACTACACCAAAAGCCGGTGGTCCTTACACTATTTCTTTCAATGATGGAGAAGAGTTGGTGTTGCAAAATATTTTAATTGGCGAAGTGTGGCTCTGCTCTGGCCAATCCAATATGGAAATGCCGGTAGCAGGTTGGGGAAAAATAAAAAATTATGAAGCAGAAATAACTGCTGCTAATTTTCCAAACATCCGTTTAATAAAAATTGAAAAAAGTACATCAACCCAACCGTTGCCACAAGCAAAAATTATACAAGGCTGGCAACCCTGCACACCAGCAGCTGTTGCAGAATTTTCTGCAGTAGCTTATTTTTTTGCACGCCATATTCAACAGCATCATGATGTACCTGTTGGTTTAATACAAACAGCCTATTCAGGTTCTCCGGCAGCATCGTGGATTAGCGGTACTTCATTAAAACAAATGCCCGGGTACGATAGTTTAGTTAATGTAATCAGCAGCAAAGCCGGCACGCCCAAAGACGCACACATACCTACAGTATTATTTAATGCTATGATAAATCCTTTAATTCCTTACGGCATTCGTGGAGTTATTTGGTACCAGGGAGAATCGAATGATAAAAAAGCTTTACAATACAAATCTTTATTTCCATTGCTAATAAATGATTGGAGAAAAAATTGGGGCAACAAATCATTGCCATTTTTATATGTACAGCTGGCAAATTTTACTGAAGTAAAAACTGAACCAGGCGAATCTACGTGGGCAGAATTAAGGGAGGCACAATTACATACACTGCAGTTACCCAACACCGGTATGGCTGTGGCTATCGACCTTGGCGAAGCAAAGGATATTCATCCAAAAAACAAACAGGATGTTGGTTTGCGTTTAGCAATAATTGCCAGGGCCAAAGTGTACAAAGAAAAAATTCCTTTTTCAGGCCCTGTTTATAAATCGCATGTTGTAAACGGAGATAAAGTAAAAATCACTTTCATTCACAGCAATGGTGGTTTACAAACCAAAAATAATGCTGCGCTGGCAGGGTTTTCAATTGCCGGCGCAGATAAAAAATTTTATTGGGCAAAAGCAAAAATTATACGCAATAAAATAGTGGTGTGGTCGGATGCAGTAAAAAATCCGGTGGCCGTACGATACGCCTGGGCAAATAACCCATTAGGTAATTTGTATAATGGAGCAGCTTTGCCAGCATCACCCTTTAGAACAGATACCTGGAAAGGAATAACTGAATAAATATTTTTATATATAAACCTCTACTATGTTAAAAAAAACGATTGCAGCTGGCATTATTATTTTTATAGTTCAAATAAATTTATCAGCATTTTGTTTAGCGCAAAATTTTATTATCAAAAACGATATTGCAAATAAAAAAATCACTTTTGGAAATAAAACAATTACACTAACGCTCGATTATAATAATAAAGCCAACATTTCATCATTAGATGTAAAGGGAACCAATGTAATAACCAGTGATGCCGGTATATATTCGCAAATTAACACAACTGCTGGTGTGTATTCTTCTTTAATACTACAGGCATCTCCTAAAATGCAGGTGTTAAATAATACTGTAAATGTTACAGGTATTTCTTACGGCGATATGGATTTAGCAATAACAGAAAACTGGAAATTTATTATTACAGCTAATACCATAAATTTTATTATAGAAAGAAATTTATCTAAACCAGCGATGGTAGAAGAGGCTGCATTGCCAGTTTTCAATTTTAATAACATCAACACCTGGGAAGGCGCCTATCAGGGTTTTGGCGGCCTTGCCTGGTTTTATTTATTCAACGAAAAATTGGCAACCTATGGCGTTCACACTAATTCTTCAAAATTTTGGAACAGTAAAACCGGTAATGGTTTAAGTGTTTTGGTTAATGCTCCTGGTAAAGAAGTTGCAATGAAATACAGCAGAACTAATGATGATAAACTTGCTTATACCGTATCAGTGTCTGATAAAGAAATGATTCCCCGGTTTGACAGTGGTACTAACCGAAAGCGATTCATCAGGCAACGTACAGATGTATGGTCGGCTTTTAAAATGAAAAGCGGAAAAACAACTCAAAGCATTACACTTTCCTCTTTCGATTTTAATGAGGTGTACGGGCGGGGCAAGTTTGTAGGTATGAATGGCACCCAGGTAAGTTCGGTACTTAACACCATTGCAAGAATTGGAGTAATAGATAAAAAACATTTTGGTGGCAACAGCTGGCACACACCTTACGGTCCTATCTGTTTGCACGAACAATATATTGCACAACTTGGGCTGGCAATTAACGACGATAATTATTTAAACGGTTACCAGCAATGCCTGGATTATTATAGAGACAATGCTATAAAACCAGATGGAAGGGTATGGCCACGGTGGGCTTATAATAATGTAGATATTATGAAAGGTCAGGTGACGGATAAAGGTTTTTATGAGGCGCAATGGGGATTTTTGCTCGACTCAAACCCTGATTTAGTTACTAACGTTGCGGAATTGTATGATCAAACCGGAGATAAAGTTTGGGTGAAAACTCACCAGCAATCTTGCGAAAAGGCATTGGACTGGATAATTAACAGAGATAGCGATGGCGATGGATTGGTTGAAATGATGACCGATAGCTATACCGAAAAAAGAGGCAGCGATTGGATAGACATTATTTGGGCAGCGCATGAAAACGGATTTGTAAATGCTAAGCTGTATTTCGCATTAATTAAATGGATTGATATTGAAAAACAATTAGGTAATTTAAAAAAAGCAAAACAATATGAAGCCTTTGCTGCTAAGCAAAAATTAAATTTCAACAAATCTACTAAGGAGGGTGGATTGTGGGATGAAGAAAAACAATGTTATGTTCATTGGCGGGAGAAAGATAATTCCATACATGGAAATAATATGGTAACCGCTTTAAACTTTATGGCAATTGCATATGGCCTGTGCGATGATGTAAACAGGCGCAATCATATTTTAGAAGAGATAGAAGGACAGATGCAAAAGGAAAATTTATTTTTCTGGCCACTAAATTTATACTCTTATAAACTGGGAGAAGGTAATGATTGGCAGTTTCCATTTCCTGCTTATGAAAATGGTGATATATTTTTATCATGGGGTGCAGTAGGCGTAAAAGCTTATGCCGGTTATAAGCCGGAGCTGGCATTAAAATATGTACGTAATGTAATGGAAAGGCATAGTAAAGATGGCCTGGCTTTTCAACGATATGGCCGTGTAAAACAAGACGGACTGGGCGATGATATTCTGTCCGGTAACAGCTTGTCTGTTGTGGGATTGTATCAGGCAATTTATGGTATTAACCCATTGCATAACCGCTTTTATTTAAATCCGCATATTACCCCCGAATTATCAGGTACACAACTGAATTATAATTTTCGTAAACAAAAATTAAAAATCAGTCTTGATATGAACAGGTATGCTATTGCTAATGAAAATTTTAAAATTATAGCCGGCAGCCATTTTGGTTTTAGCAGTACCGGCAATGAACTTATGTATTTTGATGGCGATAATTCTGCTGCTGCTTTAAAGGTAAAAGCAACCAAAGGTTTAACCATTGATATTACAAAGTGGCATACAAATTATATGGCCTGGTTGCAAACAACCAATGGTAAAAAGGGTAATACAATGGGTTATTCAATACATCAGTTACTATCCAATACGTTTTATCAGGTTACTGTAAACAACAAAGTAATGTACAGGCTAAAATCTAATAGTGCAGGCAGCATTGGCTTTAGCTTAATCAACAAAAAAACAGCGGATAATATTGTTGTAAGCAAACGCTGAACATAAATTAATAAATTATGGAGAGACGGAATTTTTTAAAAAATGCAGCACTCGGTACGGGGTCAATTATTACTGGCCCATTATTATCCGCTTATGGTGCGCCATTACAATTAGAAACTATAAGTCACGATAAAAAACCTTTACATAAATTAAAAAAAACACTGGCAATTGCTATGTGGGATTTTAGTTGGTTGCTTCGCCATCATAAATATGGGGAGTTTGAAAATTGGGATAAAGTTTTAAATGAACTGGCAGAGAGAGGTTACAATGCACTGCGGCTGGATGTAATGCCACAATATGTTGCGGCCGATACAGATGGTAAGATAACCGAAGAATTCAGAAGCGTAAAGACAAACTGGGAGCCTGCAAAATGGGGAAACGATTATACCATGAGCTTCCGGCCAAGAGAGGCCTTGCTTAAATTTTTACCCTTATGTAAAAAATATGGTTTTCGCATTGCGCTGTCCAGCTGGTTTGTAAATCATGGTACTGGCCCACGTGGTATTTTTTCTGAAAAAGATGGGGCACTTAGGGCATGGACCGAAACAATCAATTTTTTAAAGCAACATGGTTTATTCGAAGATATTATTTACATCGATTTACTGAATGAGTTTCCAAGGTATCATGGGTACGATTGGGTGCTGAAAGAAATAAGGGCAAGAGGTGATATAAAAGAATTTAAAGCAAATAATCCTACAGCATTTGTGCCAGATAATTTAGACATGGGAAAAGTTGGCGGTTTTAATGCGTTGCAACAAAAATTTTATCAGGAGTTTACCAATGACCTTATCAGCCGCCTGAAACAAAGATTTCCGGATCAGTATTGGCAAATGAGTATAACCTACACTACACCGTTAGACAGTATAGATTTAAAAGAATTTGGTACGCTCGATTCGCATTTGTGGTTTACAGGTGCTGCCGATATTCCCAATTGGCGCACTTTGGGAGGGGGAGACCGTACAAAAGACACCAGGGTTTTGTTTGCCGAATTATTAAAGTTTTGGGCAGAAAAAAAACCAGCCATGATTGAATGGATGGATAAATCTATCACTGCAGTTGCCGCTAAATCGAAACAGCATAATATTACTTGCGGTAATACAGAAGGCTGGGGTGCTGTTGGTTGGTTGGACAACCCGGAAATGAACTGGGACTGGATAAAAGAAGCTGCACACCTGTCAGTTGATTTGGCAAAAAAACACGATAATTACAAATACCTGTGCAGTTCTAATTTTACGCATCCGCAGTTTAAAGGTATTTGGGAAGATGTTAAATGGCACCGCAGCATCACAGCAAAAATTAAATCGTAAAACATGCTACGGAGGTATAAAGCAAATAATGCAAAAAAAAAATTCATAATTGTTTTTTTGTTTTTTGCAATGCAAACGAAAATCTTTTATGCACAGCAACAAATGCCGCTGTATGCTTTTGCAATACCAAACGCAGTAGGCAACCTTAATAATAAATCCAATGTAGATTCCAGTATATATCATCGCATTGCTGTTCCTTCATTGTATATTTTTCCGGCGGCAACAGATAGAAAAAATAAAACAGCAGTTATTATTTGCGCCGGAGGCGGTTATGCAGGTCTAAATATCAAAAGAGAAGGGTTCGATATTGCGGCAGTATTTAATAACATAGGTGTTACGGCATTTGTATTAAAATACCGACTGCCAAATGTGGCAACCAATCTTAATCCAGCCATTGCGCCTTTGCAGGATGCTCAGCAAGCCATCAAAATTGTAAGAGACAGTGCAGTAAAATGGAATATCGATCCAAATAAAATTGGTATCATGGGATTTTCTGCCGGTGGGCATGTAGCTTCTGCCGCTGGCGTACATTACAAAGATGTTTTTATAGATAATAAAAGCAATACCAGCTTACGGCCCGATTTTATGTTATTGGTATATCCAGTAATTAGTTTCTGCAATGCCTATGGTCATATCGGATCCCGGAATAACCTGCTGGGTAAAAATCCAGCTGCAGATACGGTAAAATATTTTTCGAGTGAGTTGCATGTTACACCCGCAACACCGCCAACTATTTTGCTGGCACCGGGCGATGATAATATTGTATCAGTTATAAACAGCCTGGAATTTTATAAAGCACTGCAAAAAAATGAGGTTTATGCAGCGCTGCATATTTATTCAAAAGGCGGGCATGGATTTGGAAATACTCCTGCATTTGACGAATGGTTTGGAAGGTGTGTACAATGGATGAAAGCAACTCAATTAATACATTAATATTTATAAAATTATAGATGCAGATAAAAATTCTTAGCCCGTTATGGGGGCACGAAGATGTAGAATACCCATGTTTTTTAGATAAAGTTAAGAACGCCGGTTATGATGGATTTGATACCTGGATTCCCCTTAATGACAATGAAAAGAAATTATTGTTTGATTACCTTCAGACTAATGAAATGTACATCGTTACTCATCAGCATGAGGCGCATGGTAAAGATTTTGCATCATTCAAATCTTCTTATAAAAAAAATCTTGTGGCATGTGCCGAACCAGATCCTGTTTTAATAAATTCACATACCGGCAGAGATTATTTTACGTTTGAGCAAAATGCAGTGTTGCTAGATATAGCCAATGATTTTTCAGCCAAAACAGGTATTATTGTGGCCCACGAAACACACCGGGGCAGGCTGGGGTACTCGCCGCAAATGCTGGCAGATTTTTTTAATGCAGGCAAACAGTTTTCCATTACTGCAGATTTTTCTCATTGGGTTTGCGTTACAGAAAGTATGCTGGAAAATTTTTCTGAAATTGTTGACGAAGCAATTTTTAGAAGCAAACATATACATGCCCGGGTTGGATTTGAACAAGGACCGCAGGTGGCCGACCCAAGAGCACCCGAATGGAATTATGCGCTTGATATTTTTATTAACTGGTGGGATAAAATTATTGCAGCCAATATAGAAGCAGGATGTAAACTAATGCCCATCACTACTGAGTTTGGCCCCAGCCCATACATGCCCTGCATACCTTTTAGTAAAAAACCTGTTGCAGATTTATTTGAAATAAATTGTTTTATGAAACAATTACTGAAGGACCGCTATAACTATTCCGAAGATTTAGCTTCAGTTGCTTCTGCACGATAATATTTTGGCGAAACGCCATTTTTTATTTTAAATAATTTTGAAAAATAAAATACAGATTCAAAACCTGTTTGATCTGCCACTTCATTAATGTTTAAATTAGTTGTGAGCAAAAGATTTTTTGCCCGGTTTAATCGCAGGTTCAGGTGATATTGATTGGGCGATTCACCCGTTATTTTTTTAAAGGCTTTTCTAAAACTGGAATATCCCATCGGCAATTCTTTCACCAGCTTTGCCATATCAACAGGTTTCTCCAACGATTCCTGCAGCAGAAATTTTGCTTTTGCAATTAACATACTTGTGGGGTCGTTGCTGGTGTTGGCATAAACCGAAACTGAATTTAGCACACCCAAAATCTGCAATGTTATTCCAGATATTACTTGCGGATATCCGCTGGCAGATTTTTTTACGGTATCAAAAAGGGAGAGCAAAAGTGACAGTAATTCCTGGTTTAAACCAACATCAATAAAAGGATTTTGCGCTGTAAAAAAATCGTTATTCATTAGCTCATCGGCAAAGGGCCCATTAAATCCAAGCCAAAATTCTTCCCAACCTGAATTCAAATCAGGTTTATAACGGTGCCAAATACCCGGGTAAAGAAAAAAACATGTACCCGCTTGAACAATGGTTGGTTTTGTTTTTGCAGATTCAAAAGTTCCCCTTCCTTTAGATATAAAAATTATAGTGTACGAATTTAATATCCTGCCATTGTTCCAGTTAAAAGCGTAATCATCGGGGTGGCCGGTATTATTTGGATAATTTTGTTTTGGATTAGTTTTTGTATATCCTAAATTGGTTACATAAAATCCCCATTTCTCTTCCAGAGCCGTAATATTCAAATACTTAAAATAATTATCCATGCTTGCAAGCTAATATTTTTGATTGACAAAAAATGTCAAAAAGAACAAAAAAACGCATCGGAACTACAAAAGCTAATCCTTTTAAAAAGTTAGTTTTGAAATCAGCACAATCACCGTATTGTTAACGATTCACAACTAATTTTTGCTATGTGTAAACTGCATTTAAAATCTGCATCGGGAGTAAAGTTATTTTTTATAATCTTTTTTAATATTTTTTCATTTACTGTTGTTGCACAACAAATACAAGTTAGTGGTACTGTGTTAGCTGCTGCAGATAATGCTCCGTTAAAAGGCGCTACTGTAAGTATAAAGGCATCTACTAAAAGTACACAAACTGATGAAAACGGTAAATTTTTAATAAGTGCAGTAATCGGAGAAAAATTAGTGGTTTCATTTGTAGGGTTTATTAATCAGGAAGTGACTATAAGAAATACAGCTGCGGTAAATATTTTTTTAACAGCTTCTTCAAGTGCATTAAATGAAGTGGTGGTTACAGGGTTTACTGTTCAAAAAAAATCGGATGTAACTGCAGCAATCAGCACTATTTCTGGTACCGAGCTGTTAAAATCGCCGGTTGCAAACGTAACAAATGCTTTGGTTGGTAAAGTTCCAGGATTAATAGCGCAGCAAAGTTCCGGAAGGCCAGGCATGAATCAATCTGAATTATTTATCCGTGGCAGAGTATCTAACGATGCAAGGGCACTTATTGTGGTTGATGGGATAGAAAGAGAATCTTTTGGCGATATTGATGCAAATGAAATTGAAACTATTACGGTGCTTAAAGATGCTGCTTCTACAGCAATGTATGGTATAAAAGGAGCCAATGGCGTATTTGTTATTAGTACCAAAACCGGTAAAGATGGTAAGCCTAAAGTTTCATTAACAACCAATGTGGGTATACAGGGTTACCGGGCATTGCCGCCAATTTTACCGGCATACGAAAGTGCCTTACTGCATACCGAAGGGCAGGTAAACGTTGGTCAGGGTGCCAATCGGCTTTTTACAAATAACGATCTGCAAATTTTTAAAGATGGTACCGGCGACCCTTTGCTGTATCCCGATGTAAATTGGTACAAAGCATTAACCCGTAAGCGCTGGATGCAAACGCAAAATAATATTAATGTTTCTGGCGGAACAAAATTTGCAAAATATTTTACCTCCTTCGGCCAGTCTTTTGAAGATGGCATGTTTAAAGATCTTCCAACACGATCTCATGTAACTACAACACCTTCTTATGCCCGCTATAACTTTAGAGGAAATGTAGACTTTAACGTAACCCCAACAACAATAATAGGAGTAAGAGTTTCAGGAAGATTAGAAAAAAGATATGCACCAAGCGGTATATCAACACCGGCAGATTGGAGAAGGGCCTGGGCGCAGGGTGAAGAAGCATTTGTAAGCCGAATTCTTTTTATTCCTTCATGGGGGCTTCCGTTTTTTCCGGAATATACCAAAGACCCTTTTAATGGACTATCTTTTTATAACCAAATTGAGGATGCAGCCCGCCTGGGTACTAACACCTTTAATCCCTATTCGGTATTAACAGGTGGCGGTTACTTTGCCTGGAATAATGAAGTGAGTGAAAACATTGTAAGCATTAATCAAAAGCTGGATAAAATTACAAAAGGCTTATCAGTAAAAGGGGTGTTTGGTTATACTGCTGTTACCAGTACCGTAAGATTTCAGGCAGGTACATATGCAAGATTTAACCTGAACAGAAATACAAAACAGATTACACAAATAGCCGGTACCGACGGCTCGTTAGGTGTACTTCGTTTTCAAAATTATGGGGATCAAAAAACGTCGTTACAATTATTCATCAATTACGACCGAACTTTTGGAAAACATAGCTTCGCCTCTAACCTAATTGGTACAAGAGACCTTAGGGAAATTGAGGGATCTGCAGGTGCGCTATCAGCCCCGTATGCTAACCAGGGACTCATCTTTAATGCTACTTATAATTATAAAAGAAAATATTTTGTTCAGTTAAATGGTTCTTATAATGGGTCAGAAAATTATCCAAAAAATAAACGGTATGGTTTATTTCCCGCTTTATCCGCCGGGTATTCTTTAACCCGTGAAAAATTTATGGAAAATTTACCCTGGATAAATAATATAAAGATTCGTGGGTCTGTTGGGTTATCAGGTATACCTGGGCCTTTTTCAAGATTTCTGTATTTAAATGCTTATGGTGGAGGTTCGCCGGTTTCTTTTGGTACTAATGTTGGCCAGGTGCCCACTTATGCCAACACACAAATAGGTAATGATGGAATAAGCTGGGAAAAATCTTTAAAAAGAAATTTCGGTATTGAAACATCTTTTTTTGGCGATAAGCTTGCTTTTAATTTTGACATTTATGACGACAGAAGATTTGATATGGTGTTATCCAGAAATAATACCAGTTATGCCTATTATGGTTTAGGATTACCTCCGGTAAATTACGGTGAAAATTATAACCGTGGATATGAAGCAGAAATGATTCATCGTAATAAGATCAATGATTTTACGTATTCGATAAATGCACAGATCAGTTATAACAAAAACAAAATAGTAATAGCGGATGAATCTGCCCAGCAGGTGCAGTATTTAAAAAATGCCGGTACTTCTATCGGGCAATTCAGGGGTTACAAGGTTTTAGGTTTTTATAAAGATGCTGCTGATATTGCTGCCAGCCCTGTAAATAAGATTACCTCAAATGTTTCTATCCCCGGCGATTTTAAATATGCTGATATTAATGGCGATGATGTTATTGATAATTTGGACCAGGCCCCAATCGGCTATTCCAATATTCCTGAATACGTTGGAGGTTTAGGAGTTACTATTGGCTATAAAGGTATTTCTGCAAGTATATTGTTTCAGGGAGTACGTAATGTTAGCTCCGATTTAATTTGGTACAGCAGCGGAACCAATCAGTATTATGAACAAATGCTGGGCCGGTGGACGCCTGATAATCCAAATCCAACATGGCCTGTAATGAGGCCAGGTAATCAACCCGGTGGAAATCCAAACGAAACTAATAATGATTTTCTTTTGCAGGATGCGTCTTATGTAAAACTTCGCAATCTTGAAGTGCGCTATACCTTACCAAAAATATTTACTGATAAATTAAAAATGCAAAGTCTTAGTGTGTATGCTAATGGGCAAAACCTTGCAACCTGGACAAATTTTTATGGATTAGATCCGGAGAACTATACTGTACCGGTAGGTTTGGAAAGTAAACGTACCGCATACCCGCTAACCCGTATAATTAATTTTGGTTTAAACTTACAATTTTAATTTTTTTATGAAATCAATAAAGTATCTATTCGTTCTTACTGGTTTATTTTTTTTGTTATCATGCAAAAAAGATTTTCTTCAAAGAGATCCCGAAGTGGCTATTGATGAAGAAAAACTTTTTAATGATCCCAAATTGGCAGCGGGATTTGCAGATAATACCTACAGTTTTTTAATTAGTGATTATGCAAGGCTGCAGGCTGCACACCAGGGTACTACCGGCGAGTTTACTGATGAAGCCGTTTCAAATACTGGCATAGCTCCGGTAAGTGTAATGAATACTGGGCAGTTTTTGAGTCCTAATGCTTTTGATGTAGTTAATCCTTACTCAGTTTTGTACAGGGGCATACGTAATGCAAATTTTATGCTTGCAAATATTGATCGTGTGCCGTGGACGCCGGATTATAATGCTGCTTACATTAAAGGGGAGCAACTTTTTTTAAGGGCTTTTTTTTATTTTGAATTAATGAAACGTTTTGGGGGTGTGGTATTATTAAACCAGGCCCAAACAGTAAATGAATCAGGACTAGACCTGCCCAGAAGCACTTACGATTCTACGTTAGCATTTATTTTAAAAGATATTGAAAGCGCACGTATCCTGTTGCCATTGGAATGGCCGTTATCAACAAGAGATTATGGCAGGGCCACGCAAGGTGCCGCAATGGCTTTAAAAGCCAGGGCATTGTTGCATGCTGCCAGTCCTTTAAATAATAACAACAATGATGTTTTAAAATGGAGGGCTGCTGCAAATGCTGCAAAAGATGTTATTAATTTAAATGCATACCGGCTTATGCCAAGCTATGATAATGTTTTGATTTTGCCATCTGATCCTGAGTATATCATGATAAGCGTTAAAGCGCCACGTGGATGGGTAGGATATATAAACGATTTTATAGCACCGCCCAGTTCAAATTTTTTAGGTCAGCAAAGTCTTATTTCCCCAACACAAAACCATGTTGACCTTTACCCAATGAAAAATGGAATTCCAATTACTGATGCAGGTTCGGGGTATGACCCTCAGTTGCCGTACTTAAACCGTGACCCCCGCTTTTACACCAATATCATTTATAACAATCAAACCTGGCAGGGTAAAGTTGTAGAAACTTTTGCTGGCGGTAAAGATTTTTCTGCAACTAATAATGCTTACACCAAAACCGGTTACTATGTTAAACGCTTATGGCCCGAAGTTATAAGAAGTACCGGTGGAAGCACACAAACCCTAAACTATGTTTTCTTTCGTTATGCCGAAGTGCTTTTAAATTATGCAGAGGCCCTGAATGAAGCAGACGGGCCATCTGCTGAAGTTTATAATGCAGTAAATATGGTTCGGTTAAGAGCCGGTATTGCAGCATTACCTGCAGGTTTAACTCAAGATGCAATGCGCAATCGTATTAGAAATGAACGTGCTGTAGAGTTTGCTTTTGAAGATATGAGGTGGTGGGATATATTGAGGTGGAAAAAAGGCCCGGAGATTGTTACACAACCAATGAAAGGGATGTCCATAACAAAAACTGGAACTAAATTTAATTATACAGTATTTACATTGCCTGCAAATTATCAAAAAACTTTTCTCGATTACATGCACCTGTATCCCATACCGCTAACCGAAATAATAAAAAGCACCGGGGTTATGAAACAAAACCCCGGTTGGAATTGATGCATGATAGACTGTATTAAAAATTAAACTTTTAAAAATGAAATTTATAAATTGTTGTATTTTTTTAATGTTATGCTTCAGCATCTGTACCGGCAGGGTATATGCTCAGCAAAAATTAGAAAAGCCATTTGTTGGAAAAGTTTATGGTGCAGATGGAAAACCCCTGGGCGGAGTGGCTGTAGAAGTACAGGAACAAAATGTAAGAACGCTTACACAAAGTGATGGAAGTTTTTCTATAACAACTTTACCAGAAAATCTTTTAAACTTTAGTAAAAGTGGATACAACACTCGACAGCTGGCAGCTGGCGCTGTTTCCATAACCAATATTGTTTTACAGTTAAGTAAAATACAGGGTGGCGAGGATGATGATGTAGTGATACCATTTGGTACAAGAAAAAAAAGAAACCTAACCTATGCGGTGTCCAATTTAAATGCTGCGTCGCTGCCCCATATTCCTACCAGTAACGTAACAACACTTTTATCTGGCCGTATGGCGGGATTATATGTTCAGCAACTTTCCAATGGCCCGGCAAATGATAACACCACCTTGCAGGTTAGAGGAAGATCTACCTACAATAATGGTAACCGGCCCAGGATATTAGTAGATGGAATTAACCGCGATCTTGAAGATGTTGATATAAGTGAGATTGAGTCTGTAACAGTTTTAAAAGATGCACCATCGCAGGCATGGTATGGCCTTAGTGGCGGTAATGGCGTTATTATGATAACTACAAAAAAAGGAAGTCAAAAAAAATTTTCGGTTAATTTCGAAAGCCAGGTGGGTTTTCAAAAACGTACTAATATTATTAATCCATTAAATGCTTTTGATTATGCCACGCTTTTTAACGAAGCACTCACCAATGAAGGAAGGCCTGTTGCCTATTCAACACAAGCATTACAGGCTTATAAGGACAGAAGTGACCCGTTTAAATTTCCCGACAATAATTATATTGATTCGTTTTTAAAAAAATCGTCTCCTGTTAGTCGTTATGCAGTATCGGTAAGCGGAGGCAGCAATACTTTCAGGTACTTTACCATGTTAAGTTATTTCCGGCAGGAAGGAATGTTTACTCCTGTAAAAACTGATGATTTTAATTCGCAATTAAAATTTCAACGAATTAATTTCAGAGTGAATCTGGATTATGACATTAATAAAAATCTTTTAGTAGGATTAAATGTGGGCGGACGTACCGGTAATTTAAGAGAGCCTTTAGATGGCGCATCCGGTTTATTGAACGATTTGTATAATTTGCCACCTAATGCATTTGCAATTTTAAACAGTAACGGCACCTTTGGAGGAACCAATACTTTTCGCAATAATCCGCTGGGCCGTTTACAAAACAGGGGGTTTGTTAGAAATTTAACCAGAACGATGCAGGTTAGTTTAAATGCAAAACAAAACCTTGGTAATATAACTAAAGGGTTATCGTTAAGTGCACTTTATTCTTTTGATGCCCAGGGTAATTATCAATCGGGTTTAACTACCGATTACGAAGTGTTTGATACAAATGCTGTAAGATTCCGTACTGTAGCTCCTTTAAATTATTATCCTGCAAATTTCAATACCAATAACCGCAGAAATGAGCTTTGGCTGGGTTTTGATTATGATCGCAATTTTAAACAAAATCATTCGGTTAATGCATCCCTCCGTTTTCAACGTTCAGTAGATGCTGCACCAGAACGATTAGATTACCGGGGGCAACAGGTTTCTGCAAGGGTTGATTATGGGTTTAAGGACAGGTATTTTGCAGGTGTTGTTGCAAGTTATGCTGGTTCCGAAAATTTTGATAAAAATAATCGCTACGGATTTTTTCCGGCTGTATCAGCAGCATGGATAATTTCTGAAGAGAATTTTTTAAAAAGCTCCTCCATCTTTAATTATGTAAAATTAAGAACCTCGTATGGCATAACAGGTAATGGAGAAATAGGAGGTGCAAGATTACCTTTTCGATCACTTTACAGGGTTGGTAATTTTGGATACCCCTTTGGCACAAGTTTTACAGTTACAAACAGTGCCGATCCCATGGGTTTAGGCAATACAGCTATTACCTGGGAAACCATACGCAAATTTAATTTTGGTACCGATCTGGTGTTCTTAAACAAATCCCTGTTATTATCTTTTGATTTTTTTAAAGACAAAAGGAATGATATACTAACGGCATCTAATATCCCCAGTGTATTAGGGATAGCTGTAACCGGTTTTAATGGTGGCCAGGTAACCAGTAAAGGAATTGAAACTTCACTTTCTTTTGCACGGCAGGTTGGCAAAGTAAATATTACTGTTAATGGAAATTATACTTATGCCAAAAATGAAGTGGTTTCAGTAAATGAGCCATTTGGAATAATCGACTATCAATCCACCATTGGTTTTAATACCGGAAATGTAACTGGCATTTCTTCAAAATTACTTTATGTTTCGGATGGATTATTTAAAGATCAAACTCAAATAAACAGCAGTCCTTCGCAAGGCGCAGCTGGTGTAATAAAACCAGGAGATATAAAATATAAAGATTTAAATGCCGATGGGGTGATAAATGGTTTTGACAGAAGGATCACAAACTTTTCTGACATACCATCATCTTATTACGGATTTGGTTTTAATTTTTCTTATAAAATTTTTGAACTCAGTACACAATTCCAGGGTACAGGTGGCCGCACCATCCAGATAAAAAACATAATTAATGCAGGCCCTGATGGTTTAAATCAGTTTAGCTTTAAAAGATTTACACCGGCCACTGCCGCCACTGCTGTATATCCACGTTTAGCAAATCCGGGTAGCGCTAATAATAATTTAGACTCAGATTTTTGGTTACGTTCAGGCAATTTTTTAAAATTAAGAACCATACTTGCAGGTATTTCTTTGCCAGAAAAATTAACCAATAAACTTCATGTACAACAGGTGCAATTTTTTGCTGCCGGATATAATTTATTAAGCCTGGTAAAACTAGAGGAAGATATTGATCCTGAAATGCCGGCGGCCGGTTATGGATCTGCATATCCTAATTTGAGAACCTTTTCTTTAGGTTTGAAAGTGAAGCTGTAAATCATTTGAATAACACAATGAAAAATTATGAAAAATAGAATATTTGTTATCTATATTATTTTGTTGGCACTCATTTTTGCTGGCTGCAAAAAAGATTTTCTGGAATTTCCCTACACAGAAGGGCCCGTACCCGAAGATGTAGTTTGGGGAATAGACCGTAACGCAAGAGGATATTTAAATTTTGCTTACAGGGGTTTGGGTGGTACCGGATATGGAAGCGACCGGTATAATTTATCGGCCGGCGCAATACTGGCAGACGCATCAGATGAAGCTGTATGCTCTGATTTGAACAATGCAGTTAACAGAATTAACAATGGTACCTGGAGCCCCACACTAACTTTTGATGATCAATACAATTCTTTATATGTTTTTATTAGAATGACGAATGAGTTTTTATCAAAGTCACCAACCAGTGCAATATTTCCTGCATCCGACATTCAGGAACTAAGAGGCGAAGCTTTTTTTTTAAGAGCCATGTATCATTTTGAATTATTTAAACGCTATGGAAAAATTATTTTATCAACCAGATCGTTTTCACCCTCAGAAAATCTTGATTTACCCAGGAACACAATTGATGAAGTAGTGCAACAAATAAGTCTCGATTGTGATTCTGCTTTCAGGCTTATTCCTGCCGCATACACCGGAGGCGGAACTGCTGCACCTTACGACGACGGGTACGATCCGGCCAACAGAGGCCGGGCAACTAAAGCTGCTGCATTGGCCCTTAAGTCTCGTGTATTATTGTATTACGCCAGTCCTTTAAACAATGCAGCAAACGATATTGTACGATGGCAAAATGCTGCTAATGCAGCTAAAGCCCTTATTGATTTGAATAAGCATGCCTTACTAAGCAGCACTAATTATACTAACCTCTGGAACTACTCCAACACCGCTACACAATATAATAAAGAAGTAATTTTTGCAACAACACCATTACTTACTAACGCTATTGAAAGTAATAATGCACCTGTTGGTTTTACCGGCGCACTTGGCCGAACAAATCCTACTCAAGATTTAGTAGATGCCTTTGAAATGGCAAATGGTAAATCCATCACCGATCCCACCTCGGGATACAATCCTGCAAATCCATATTTAAACAGGGATGCCAGGTTAAATCGTTTTATAGTTTTAAATGGCGCTACATTTAAAACAGGTACGCTGTCAAGGGCAGTAGAAACATTTGATGGGGGATTGGATAATCCGGCATCTAATCCTAATGCTACCAAAACAGGTTATTACATGCGCAAATTTCTCAGCGATGCCGCAACCTATAATGTAACTGGGCCAGCCACAGTTAGAAGGCCGTGGGTAATATTCAGGTATGCAGAAACATTATTAAATTATGCTGAAGCTTTGAATGAAGCTATCGGTGCCAATGCTGAAGTATACATGGCAGTAAATCAAATAAGATCCAGAGTGGGCATGCCCGCTTTACCTGCAGGATTATCGCAATCGCAAATGCGTGACCGCATAAGAAATGAACGCAGGATAGAATTATCATTTGAGGACCATAGATTTTTTGATGTGCGCCGTTGGAAACTGGGCGAAACACTTTTTAATGCACCGGTAAGAGGAATGAAAATTACAAAAAGCGGAACAACATTAACCTTTACCCCTTTTGTGGTGGAGAGCCGGGTGTTTAGTTTTAAAAATTATTTGTATCCTATAGCACAAAATGAATTGAATGCAGCGCCTAACCTGCAACAAAATCCAGGGTATTAATTCTTTATTATTATGTAAAAATCAGGAGGGGCCATTAAAGTAAAAACTGTATCAGTATTAATGATGAGCCAGTAATTTTTTAACAATCGAAATAATTTTTATGTTCAGCTTTTATAAAAATAAAATTTTTCTTCTTTCTTCTATTAGTATTTTATTATTGGCAGTTGGTTGTAAAAGAACTCCTGTTACCATACCGGAATCACCCGTATTTAGCAATGTGCAATACGCAAGCCCTCTTACAAAAAAAATTACAGATAATGTAAACCTTGTAAAAAAAGTGATCACAGATTCTATTGTTGATTTAACAGCAGGGGTTAAAATGACAAAAATATTTTATGTTGATTATTTTGATAATCCTATGGCATTATTTATTTTGGAAGTGGATTTAAATAACCCACGGATAACCATAAAAGCCGGAACGCCAAATAACAGTAATACGTTTTCTACCCAGTTAGTTGCGGATATAGCCCGAACACAGGACAGGTTAGGCAACCGCGTTATTGCTGCTGTTAACGGCGATTATTTTATGGGTGCCGGCGAGCCACAAAGTATACTTTTTAAAAATGGTGTGGCAATTAAACCCCTGCACAAACTTTGTGCTTTATGTACTTTTCTTGCTATCGACGATAAAGGGCAGCCTTCAATACATAGTAAAGGTTCTGTAATTGACTCCACTAAAATTAAAGAAGCAGTAGGCGGATTTCATTGGTTGGTTAAAGATTCTGTACGGATCACACAAGGAGATGCATCTGTGGAACCAAGAACGGCTGTAGGGATTGCTGCAAATAATAAAGTTTATTTTGTTGTAGTAGATGGCAGGCAGCCGCTGTACTCAAACGGAATGAGTTTTGCACAATTGTCTTTGGTGTTTTCTGCTTTAGGTGTAAAGGATGCCATCAATATGGATGGAGGAGGATCATCCACATTGGTTATAAAAGATGCTAACGGTTGGCCAATTCAAAATAAACCCAGTGGCACTCCAAGAGCTGTGGCCAATGCATGGACTATAGTAGATGTTCAATAAACGCCGTTTACATTATCAGCAATCAGCAAAATCTTAAATTTAATTTTGTATTAAAAAATTGATGGTTGTTATTAATAGCTTTTTGTAGTAAATAATTATATCGAAAATATTTATCAGTTTATAAACTGGTATAAAAATAAATATGCGGAGTAAACCTACACCCTATAATTTTAAATTTAACTCGGGTAACAGCAATTTTATTTATAAAGATATCAGCCATATAATTGCAAGAGATATTGAAAAAGGAATTTTACAAAAAAATTTTCAACTGCCTTCAATAAACGAGTTTAGTAACAAATATTCAGTTGGGCGTGATACTGTGGAAAAGGCTTATAAAGACCTAAAAAAACAAGCTTATATCAAATCATTTCCAGGAAAAGGCTGTTTTGTTGTGGGTAAAAAGGGCACCAAATTAAAAGTGCTGCTTATTTTTAATAAACTAAGTTCTTATAAAAAAATAGTGTACGACAGTCTTGTAAAAACTTTGGGCAAAAAGGCACAAGTGGACTTACAGATTCATCATTACGATCCTAAAATTTTAAGAGAGATCATTGAAAATAACTTTGGTTTGTATAATCACTACGTTATTATGCCGCATTTTTTTCAACATGCAAAAGAAAAAGAATACCTGCCGGTTTTAAATATCATTCCTTCAGATGAATTAGTGTTGCTGGATAAAACAATCGATAATGTGCCACATTCTATGGCAGTATTTCAAAATTTTAAATACGACATCTTTCACGCTTTAGTATCAACAAGGGAGCAGGTACAAAAATATCAGAATATTAAAATGATATTTCCTGAAGCTACCCACCATCCACAGGAAATAATTGAAGGCGTTACTGAATATTGTAATGAAGCCGGGCAATCTTTTTCAATAGTTCCCTGTGTAGAAAATGAAAAAATAAAATCCGGCACCTTATATATAGTAATAGAAGACACTGACCTTGCTTTACTAATTAAAAAAGTGCGGCAAACAAAATTTCAATTGGGCAAACAAATCGGCGTTATATCATTTAACGAAACCGTTCTTAAAGAACTTTTAGACATCACAGTAATTACAACAGATTTTCAACAGATGGGAGAATCTTTGGGCAATATGATTTTAAAAAAACAGCATGCTCAAATTAAAAACCCTTTCAAAATAATTGTGCGAAACTCACTTTAGGAATGTAAAAGTTATGAGCTGAACAATGCAAGAATTGCAAATTTACTCACCCAAACAATCCACCCTTCTTAAAACTTTTTACACCTTCGCCAATTTTAAATCCGTTATTATACACTTCAATTTTGTAATTGCCGGTTTCAAAATCGCTGTTTTGTTTCCAGTCTACATTAATTGTTTGGCGCTGGCCCTGTGTGTAATTAATGTCTACTTTGTTGGTAAAAAATTTTTCCTGTCCTTCTCTTGTGGTAAACATACCAGAACCCAATGCTTCTACAGTTACAGGGTTGCCCTTTGGATCGGTAATAGCAATATAAATAGTTTTATTACCCGATTGTGTAATTCTGTTTTCATCCAGGTCAAAAGAAATACGCAGTTTATCAACCCGCTTTGCGGTAGAGGTTGTTTTTTCTTTACCACCTTTTCTTTCATTAATACCGGTAATAGAAAAATTGCTGGCGTGCAAAGTAGAACCCACATCAATTAAATTTTCTTTTTCTTTAATAACGGTTTGTGCGGAGTCATAATTTTTTTGCACAACATCTCTCTGTTTGGTAACAGTTTCTTTTTCCTGTATCAGCACAATTTTTTCTCCTTCTAAAGTTTCTATTTGAGTTTTGTATCCGGCAATGTCGGTATTTAAAGAGGTTATTAAATTCTTTGCCTCGGCAAGGTCGGCTTTGGTGGCGTTTACATTATTCAGCAACTGCTGAATTTTTACTCTCTTGGCGGCAATGTCCCGGTCACGCTGCGTAATCACGCTGTCTTTACTGTGCGCCATATCTGCGCTGCTGGTTTTTATCATGTCGTATTGCATGGTGGCATCATCCAGCAGTTTTCTTAAATCATCTTTTTCGGTGGTAACTTTTGTAATCTGTGTATCCTGCACAATATCTTTTTCGTTGGTTTTGTTTTTATCCCAAATGATATAACCCCAGGTACCCAAAAGCGCCACCAGTAAACCACCGGTTAAAATATTACGCATATTCTTTTTTTCGGCAGTGGGTATGGGTTGGGGCGTATTAGCCGTATCAGGAAAATTTTCGTATGCCATAATTAATAGGTTTAATTGTAACAAAAGTATTCAATACCAAAGTTAAAAAGTATTTAAAAATTTGCTTGTGTTAATATGTGAATAACTATTTAGTGCAGCCCTGCTGCTATGCGGCCACCAAAAACTTTTATCTTTGGCGGCATGAGTGCCGAAAAAATTATCAGCGACTGGAAAAAGAAAAGTTTTAAAAACCTTTACTGGCTGGAAGGGGAAGAGGATTATTATATTGATATGGTAATGAATTATGCCGAGCATAAAATTTTAGATGAAGCAGAAGCCGGTTTTAACCTTACTGTTTTTTATGGCAAAGATGCCGACTGGCCGGCGGTTATTAATGCCTGCAAACGTTACCCCATGTTTGCCGAGCGGCAGGTGGTGCTGTTAAAAGAAGCCCAGCAAATGAAAGATATTGATAAGCTGGAGAGTTATATCGAACATCCTTTAAGCTCCACCATTTTTGTGGTGGGTTATAAAACCAAAACTTATGATAAGCGAACAAAACTGTACAAACTTTTAAAACAATCTGCCGAAATTTTTACATCCGAAAAATTAAAAGATTTTAAAGTACAGGAATGGATAAAAGAAATGGTTACGGGTAAAGGCTATGCTATCAGCAGTAAAGCAGTAGGTTTGCTGGAAGAACATATTGGCAACGACCTTACCCGAATGGCCAACGAAATTGATAAACTCTCTATAAATTTAAAAGGTCGCAAAGAAATTACCGAAGATGATATTGAAAAATTTATCGGCATCAGCAAAGAATACAATGTTTTTGAATTGCAGGCTGCCATTGCAAAAAAAGATTTGGCCAAGGCCATAAAAATTATACAGTATTTTGAGGGCAACCCCAAAGCTGCACCCATACAAATGGTGCTGCCGGCGCTGTACGCCAACTTTAGTAAAGTATATACCGTTTTTGGTATGAACGATAAAAGCGAAGCCGCCCTGAAACCACATTTTTATTTTAACAGCACGGCTGTAAAAAATGCATTGGAAACCATCCGCAATTACGGTTACGATGGCATTGAAAGAATTTTATTATTGCTGCACCATTACAATTTAAAAGGTGTAGGCGTTGGCGATACCGGCACTTCCGATGCATCGCTTATGAAGGAAATGGTGGTGAAGATGATTGCGTAAACTCCTCCTGTCATGTAGACGAAGGAGACATCTAATTTTTTTTAGCCGGGATATATTTCTTTGTTTGGCTGCTGTGGCACAGTTTATCCCGATTTTTTCGGGACACTCTTGTACAGATTATCTTTATTGAGCTTTAATCATGTTTTGCACATTGACTTCTAAGATATAGTTAACAGGCAACAATCATTCAATAAAGCGGCGCAGCTTCCACATGAATATAATGGGGAAATATTAAAATTTTTAAATAGATTTGAAGTAAATATTACGAAATGGAAATCATATCAATCTTAGAAGATAAGAGAATAAAATCAATCAATATTTTAACTGAATTTACAATACAAGAGTATTTAAAGACAGCTGATGATATAATTAGAAATAACCCTTTCCAACGTAAAAGAGTCAAGTCTTCGTCAACTGTATATAGTTTATTGAGAGATGATTTGAAACTTGGCTGTATAATTCCTCCAATTGTTTTGGCTTTAAATAAAAATATTGATGAAACTAGAGGTATTAGAGATTTAGGTAAAACTGAATTAGAAAAATATATTACTGAAAATTTGAAGGATGCGTTGATTCTTGATGGATTGCAACGCACCTATAACATTATTGACGCTAACGATGAATTAGAAAAAACCGGAGATACAGAAGGTTTAATTAATTATCATAATAATAAAATAAGATGTGAATTTTATCTAGGTATTGATAAAATAGGAATTCTATACAGAATGCTTACTCTTAATACAGGACAAACCCCAATGTCACTTAGACATCAAATTGAAATATTATATTCTGATTATTTAAAACAAAATATCAATGGAATAACTTTATTTAGGGAGATCGATGAGAAGGTTGCTAGAACAACAGGTCAATATAGTTTTAAGGAAGTTATAGAAGGCTTCACTTCTTATTTACTAAGAGATTATCTAACATTTGACAGGTCAGATATTTTAGAAAATATAAAAAGTCTCGAAAAGCTTTCAAAAGAAAATCAAGGATTAGATATTTTTACAAATTTTATTCAGGCCTACCATACTTTCCAATTAAAAATGGTTGACGTACTTAAAAATTGGAAATTCCAAGAAGAAGCATTTGAGTATAATTTATCAACCGCTCCTTTCGGAAAAGATGCCATATCCATATTTAATAAATCTCAAACAATGACTGGATTTGGGGCTGCAATTGGATTTTTAAAAGATCAAGAACTGAGTAGTTTGGAAAAAACCTTAGCTGATATTAGCAAAATAAAATTTGATGTTTCTACGGAATCAACAATGGATGATTTGTTGTATAAACTTGATGAAATAAGGAAAAATGCTTCAAAGATAGGGAATGCTCAAAGAGCATATTTCTACTATTTTTTTAGAGAGTTGTTTAATGAAAATGGTGATTCATATTTATCAATAAGTTTGAGTATAGAAAATGCTTACAAGAGATATAGACAAAATGTATAACCAGTAGACTATGCTTACAATAAAATCTCCGGCTGAAGACATAGTATATAATATTGACAAAATTTCTTTTAAGGGGGATAAAACCGATAATAAATTTATACTTGAGTCTTCTTCAAACCCCGATATTTACTTTACAGTTCCATATCATCTACCTGTTGATATGGAATATAAAAACGACAATTTTGATTGCGTCCCTTTTATCTCACCTTTATATTTTAAAGAGAATAATATATTTGAAGTCCATGTAAATAATGCTTCTATCGGGTATCCCCTCCACCAACCCCATCATTTGCTATTCAACAAAGTTGTATAATTTTGTGGCAGCAATTGTTCTATATCATTTATCTTATGGTCGTTGATGT